>NZ_CASEXV010000032.1 GCF_949292005.1 uncultured Bifidobacterium sp.
CACGGCGATGGTACTGCACTCGATAGGGTGTGGGAGAGTAGCTCGCCGCCGCATCATCTGATCGGACCCCGGTCGAGCCGTGTGGCTCCCGGGGTCCTTCCATATCCGGGCGCGGCGTCCCGGCGGACCCACGGACGGGACACACGCCGGGAACGACGGCTCCAAAACCCGTCACTCGTCCACAACGAAACGGATCACGATCCACTCAAAGCGAATGTGCTTATCAGCACTTCTCATTATCAGAGGTCGGTCGATACGATGCGACACCTCTGAAAATGTGGTCTACTGGTATAACGATTAATCTGCCGTTGCCCGATCCGCTGTTCATCTTGGAGACAATTTTGGGTGTCCGTTTAACGTAGAGACGCCCATCTCACACAGAAAAGGTCACACAGAAGAGGATTGATTCATGAAAACAGTACCTTTAGGAAGCACCTCCATCGACGTCCCGGCCCTTGCTCTTGGTGCTATGAGGCTGGCTGACAGAAGCCGCGCTGAGGCCTCGACCATTGTGGGTACTGCGCTGGATCTTGGAATGACTTTCATAGATACGGCAGATTGCTATTCAGCGGGGGAAAGCAGCCGTAAGGTCGGAGAGGCGCTTTCCGACCTTTCCGTCGATAGGGGTTCGGTGATGATACAGACGAAAGTCGGCATCTTCCGAGATCCGTCGAGCAACAAGATCACTCGTTATGATTTTTCCCGTGAACACATTGTTTCCGCGCTCGATGCGGAATTGACGAATCTCAGAACGGATTATGTCGATTCTCTTCTTCTTCATCGGCCCGACACTCTTGTCGACTTGGACGATCTTGCTGCGGCCTTCGACGATATCGCGACGCAAGGTAAGGCGCGCTGGTTCGGTGTCAGCAACGTGAATCCCCAACAGATCGACCTTCTTCGCAGCGCGTTAAATCAGCGGCTGCAGGTGAATCAGCTTCAGTTTGGACTTGGGCATAGCGGCATGGTTCGCCAGGAGTTTCATGTCAATATGGATGATGCGGCGAGTGTCGACCATGATGGTGGACTTCTTGCCTACTGCAGGCTTCATCAATTGACGATTCAGGCGTGGAGTCCTTTGCAGTATGGTTTCTTTTCGGGAGTGTTCCTGGATGATCCGCAATTTCCTGAGCTGAATCGCATGCTGAGAATCATAGGCGAAAGACATGGTGTGGATGCGAGCGCGGTGGCAATCGCATGGATATTGCGACATCCTGCGCACATGCAGGTTCTGCTCGGTTCAATGACGCCGGAGCGTCTGATCGCAATGTCGCGAGCGACGGACATCATGCTTGACTCGCAAGAATGGTATGACCTTTATCTGGCGGCCGGCAACGATCTTCCCTAGGCGATCTTCGTTAGGATTGTGCTGCGACGTGTGCGATCATCCGTATCTATGGACGCTTTTCCTTGGGAAGTGAGTTCGGAATAGCCGATCAGCACGAATCAGACAATCATAATAGGCGTAGGACCCAGTACGTGTAGGGCTAGTAGGTGTAGGACGGACATGCATTATTTCACTCCGCGACGGTGTTCTTTCAGCGGGAAGATTATGTATGCGCAAAAAGACCAGGCACTGAGAGCGGCTGACGCAAGCAGGATAGAACGCGGAGTGGAGTTATGGGTGTACCGGTGCGTGGATTGTGGATGCTGGCATCTGACTCATGAGGATCCTGATTTTCGTTCGGCGGTCGCTCGGCCGTTTGCTGGCCAAGGTCGACCAGCTCGGTCGCGTAAACGGGGGTATAAGCCGCGTCGTCGCTGACCGCGCTGTTCCCCTCCATGTTGCTCCCTCCGGTGGCGCATGCTCGACGTCCGCCAGCGCATCACCGGATCTGCGAGGATCGGACCGCCTATGTCCGCGCGGTTATGAGGATTCGCGAAATCCTAACGATCCAGATGGAATCCTTGTCGATTCGCGGTTGGAGCCACGGCTTTCGCCCGCACATTCTGAGTGGCTGCCGCGGCGATTTGCTCACTGAACGCATCGACTGGGCGGTCGGCGTGACGTAGGTCATAGTAATGATGGACAGAATCGTCGAACGCGGGAAGATACGATTCGATCGAGGCTTGGTCATCCGACGGATAGTGATCGACAGGGAACTGCGCGGAGCGGGGAAGACGCGGCTTGAGGTCAGGGTGTTGGTTGGGATGGCCAATGGCAAGTCCGAGGACAGGGTAGGTGAGGTCGGGGAGCCGCAGCAGATCGATGAGCGAGTCGATGTCGTTGAGGAGAGAGCCAAGCACCACGCATCCGAGACCTAACGCATTCGCTGCCGTCTCCATTGCGTGAAGAGCGAGGGTCGTGTCATTCTGGGCCTGTGTAAAACGGTAGCCGGCATCGAAACTAAAGTCGGGGTCGTCCGAGGTTATTCTGCGGGTCCGTGCGATAAGAGCGTTTCTATGCTCGTCCGCAATGAACACGTAAAGCAATGGAGCTTGGGCTATGTATGGCTGATGGCCGATGTGCGCCAGGTGCTCGCGCAATCCGGGGTCAGTGACACGTATCGCGGACCAATCATTGAGGTATTGACTTGACGGGGCCCGTTGGGCGACTTCCTCAAGAACTGCTCTGGTCTCATCATCAATCGCTTCACCAGTGAAGTTTCGAATCGACCGACGCTCAAGCAAAGTGCGAATGGTTGGATTGTCGTATGCGGTCATAGGCCTGTTGTACCACCGTGTTTTATCCGGCGGGAATGCTGAACCGTTCTTTCGCCGTCGGAGAACCCAGGAGTGGCCCTGCGGGTTCTCCGACGGGATTGTCAGGAGCGTGAGCCTCGGTTGCGGCGATGCCGTCGATCCACGTAGGCGCGTGAGCCGCGTTCGCTGAGTTGCGACACCACTGCTACGAAGGCCGCGGACAAGGCTGCGAACGCGACGCCAACCAAGAGATTGTCCGACTCGTGCCCGGAGTCGTGGAGGGCGCTTGTTCCCGTCGACAGCCCACGTCGTTTCCACCATGCAGAAAAGGCTTTGCCCGCGATAAGGGCGCTTGCCGTGGGAATAAGCATGGTGAGGATCTTGTCGCCGAAGGAATCGGGATCTTTCTCTCGTGATGCGCGCATATCGTCCACTTTTCCTGAAATTCCTTCCAATCGTTCCACTATGGATTCCGTGCCGGGAATGCCGTCGTTGCGAACGTGGAAGCTGTTGTCGAGCCCGTTGTCGGTCATGACTTCATACTAGTGGGAAAGGTGGGATGGTGGCGCGTGCCGTTGCGCTTGCGCCGCATTCAAAGGGATGCTGTGGCCACTCACACGTCAACGCGCGATACCATGGGGGATTATGAATGACATCCTTGTCGAAGGCGACGTGGCCGCCGCCCAAGGCCATCTTGTTCTTCTGAGGCACGGTGAGACGGCATGGAGCCTGTCGGGACAGCATACGGGCCGTACGGATATACCTCTTACGGAGACCGGCAGGATGCAGGCGGCCCAAGCGGGGGAACGTCTTCGTCTTATGTTCCCCGAGGGTTTTGAGCGTGTGTGGACCAGTCCGCTGCTTCGTGCCAGGCAGACGGCGTCGCTGGCCGGTTATGGTGGTGGAAGTCCGCTGGCCGAGATCGCGGAATGGGATTATGGACGTGCCGAGGGGCGGACGCGAAATCAGATCAGCGAGGCCTTCGGAAGATCCTGGAATCTGTGGCGCGACGGGACGCAGGATCTTCCGGGATTCCTGGAGGGCGAGCGTGAGGAAAGGCTTCCCGAGGGGGGCGTGGTTCATGTCCGTAATGGGCGTGGCGAAAGCTTGCAGGACGTCGCGGACAGGGCCGACGACGTTGTGGAGCGCCTGCGGCCAGCAATTCTGGAGGGGGATAATGTTCTCCTTGTCGCCCACGCCCATATCCTACGAATCCTCACCGCACGGTGGATAGGGGTCGATCCCGGTTTCGCCCGGCTTCTGCGTTTGGACACGGCCCACTATTCGATACTGGGAATCTACAAGGGTGATCAGGTCATCGATAAATGGAATCTGTGACCTGCAACCACCGTTGACCTGCAACCACCGTTGTTGCGATAGCTGAATGGAACGGTTCAACCACGCCTGCGCCATAGGACGAATGATCTTCTCGATGCGCCGAGCCGGTGCGCGCTGCCGTGGTGGTCGTCATGGCTGAATGTGGATCCCACGAATGTGGACGAGGGCTTGGCGGCGCTGTTGGGCATGGGGATGTCGCGTTGGGAATCGGCGAGGGCCTCCCATGATGAAGATGGCTCCTTGATGTCGATGTCGCAATCATTGTCCGTGGCGTTCACGATAACGATGAGGTCCGCGCCGATTCTTGTGGCGACCACTCCGCTCGGTGATTCGAGCCTCGTTCTCGGCGCGCAGAAGAGATCGGATTCCTTCCGCCGTATGGCGATGAGTCGCCGATACCACGATGTCAGATCCCCAAGCCTGCGCGCACGGGCCCAATCGAGCATGTTGAGCTGATGACTGGATTCGAAGGAGTTGTCGCATCCGAACTTGGTCCTGGCGAACTCCTCACCTGAGAGAAGGAAGGGGATGCCCGCGGAGACGAACACGATCCCCGCGGCGAGGATGTTGGCGATCATTATGTCGCTTATGGAACCGGATGCGTCAAAATCGCTTTCGGACACGGCGCTTCCGCGCATGCTCAGACATAGTTTGTCCCATAATGTCAGATCGTCGTGTGCGGAAACATACTGGATGAGCTGACCCGGCGCATGGGGGGCGGAATCGGTGTCTCTCCACCCGTCGATGGCGTGGAAGACAGCATCCGCCCAGGCGTCCGGCCGTCCATTGACATAGCCCGTGTCGTATGCGTCCATGACGCTGCCTTTGACCGCGTCACGTGTGTCGTCGCAAAACCATCCGATGCGGGGGTCAAGCGACAGCCGACCATCTTTGTCGCCCAGAACTACGGTGTCATCTACTGCGGTGTCGCCGGCGGCCCAAGGCTCGCCAAACATGAGGATATCGTGTCCTCCAGGCAGCTGATCCAACTCGTGCCGGGTCTGGTTGAGGGTGTCCACGTCGATGAGTCCCATCAGGTCGAACCGGAAGCCGTCAGTGTGATAATCACGTGCCCAATGCATGATCGAGTCAACGATGAAGCGTCTGAACATGGGTTTTTCGCTGGCCATGTCATTGCCGCACCCAGAGCCGTTGGACAGCTCCCCGTTGGCGTCGCGACGGCAGAAATAGCCGGGAGCCATTCTTTCAAAAGGGTTGTCGGGTCTGTACATGTGGTTGTAGACGACGTCCATGATGACGCGGAACCCATTGCGATGAAGCGACTCGATCATCGAACGGCACTCGAGGATACGTCTGGCTCCGTCGTAAGGGTCCGTGGAATAGGATCCCTCAGGAGCATCATAGGTCACAGGGTCGTATCCCCAGTTGTATGTCGACCGCGTGGCCTCATCCACCGATCCGAAATCATAGAACGGCATGATCTGCACATGCGTGACGCCGAGGCGTCGAAGATAGGCGACACCGGTGGGGTAGTAGTCATCCGTCGTCCCAGTGCCCACATCGAGTCTTGTGTCCATGTCCGTGAACGCCAGATATCGTCCTCGATGGTCTTTGATGAAACCTCCGTGCGGATCGTTGCTGAAATCGCCGACGTGGGTTTCCCAGATGACCGTTTCCTCAGGGGCAATGTCCGGAGCGACATCCTCGTCCCATCCGCTGGGGGTGAGAGCCGAGTCATCGATGACCAGACTGCGCTCGCCGTTGATGCCGCAGGCTTTGGCCCAAGGGTCTGGTGTCACACGGCGTTGTCCGTCGGCGAAGGAAACGACGTAATCGTAGAAGGTCCCATCCAGGCGCTTCTGGAACTCAGCTCTCCAAGCGCCGTCGTTGATTGAGATGAGTGGACATTCGTGATATGGCGCGGATCCCGGAATGCAGTCGTGAAAGAGCCTTAGCGTGACGGTTGTCGCCGAAGGAGCCCACACGGTGAATGCTGTGGAGGATGCGCACAGGATCGAACCAAGCTCACCTTGGTAGATGGGCCAGTGGAGGCAGTCCGGATTATGTGTGTCTGATGTGCGTGCGTGGGGGTTCATATGATCTTTCGATACGCTCAGGATGCGGTTGGGATTTGGCTGTGGAAGATGTGCCATGAATGGTGCGAGTGTGAGGGGTGGCGTTCTGGCGGGGTGCGGCATAGAAAAAGTCGGGTGGGCTTGTTGCGGTCCACCCGACTTTTCCATGACCCCGATGGCCGGGTCTTGATCAGCCCTTGACGGAGCCCGACATAGACTCCTGGTAGAAGCGCTGCATCACGATGAACAGAATCGCGATGGGAATGGAGACGCATACGGCTCCGGCGGCGAAACGCGCGTACCAGTCGTTGATGTATTCCTTCTGAAGCATCTGCCACAAGCCCAAGGCGACGGTGAAGTTGTCTTGGGTGCGGGCGATGGCCTTCGCCATGACGAAGTCAAGCCATGGCGTGAGGAATCCGACGATTGCCTGGTACACGATCATGGGTCGGCAGATTGGGATGGTGATCTTCGTGAAGACCTGCCATGTCGTGCAGCCATCAAGATAGGCGGCTTCGTCCAAGGACATTGGAATGGTGTCCATATAGCCCTTCATAACGTAGAAGCCCGCTCCAGACCCTGCGGAATACACGATGATCAGGGCCAGAATCACCCATCCACCTGTGGTCAGACCAAAGGCCTTGAGGATGAAGTAGATGGCGACGACGGCCATGATGCCGGGGAACATTCCCAGAATCAGGGCGATGTTCATGAACGCCTTGCGCCCGCGGAAGCGCAGTCGCGACATGCAGAAGGCGACCGACAGAACGAAGAACAGCTGAATGATGCACACGAAAATGGCGATGACCAGTGTGTTGGCGAACATTCGTGGGAAGTTCATGACGTCGCGGTCCGTGAACAGTTGAACATAGTTGGAGAAGGTGTATTGCCTCGGGAAGAACGTGGTCTGATAAGGGGCCGTGTTCTCGTTGAAGCTCTCCAGCAGCACCCACACAATGGGGAGCAGCCATATGACCGCCATGACCGCAAGAAAGATGTGGGTTATGATATCGGCGGCAATTCGGCGTTTACGCTGGTCATGGAGAAAACTGTTGCCGCTTCCAGCGGTAGTGGACGTTTGAGTGGTATTGGGTTCCTTGCTCATCACCGGAATCCCTCCTCATTCTTGTACGATCCTGAGTGTCGATAGGTGATCAGGGAGAGCACGGCCAGGACGATGAACGTCATGATGCCTATGACCGCGCCAAGGTTGTAGTTCGACTTGTCGACCGTCAGCTTGTAGAGCCAGGTGATCAGCAGGTCGGTCTTGCCGGCCGACGCGCCGACAGGTGTCGGGTCGCCGCCGGAGAGGAGGTAGATCACGTTGAAGTTGTTGACGTTCGCGGTGAACGTTGTGATCAGGTAGGGCGTCATCACGAAGATGATGTAGGGCATGGTCACGTTCGCGAAACGCTGCCACCAGTTCGCTCCGTCCAGCTCCGCCGCCTCGTAGAGGTCGGCGGGCACGTTCTGGAGGATTCCGGTGATCTGCATGATGGTGTACGGGATACCGATCCACAGGTTGATGACGATGACGGTGACACGCGCCCATGTGGTGTCGGTCAGCCACGGCAGTCCCTGATTGATTATCCCGGCATTGAGAAGCAGACGGTTGATGGCTCCGGTCGGTTGGAGCATGGTTCTCATCACCAGCAGTGAGACGAACTGCGGCACGGCGATTGACATGGAGAAGCACGCCCTCCAAAAAGCCTTGCCGTGGGTCGTCTTACGATTGATGATCATAGCCATGAACATTCCCAGGAAGAAGTTGAGGAATGTCGCGAAGAACGCCCACACAAGGGTCCAGATCAGGACCGAGAGGAACAGAGGGGCGTTGACGTCTCCGCTGTTTCCGAAGACGGTACCGAAGTTTTTCAGGCCGACCCAGCTGAACAAAACAACATGGTTCTTGTCGTAGCTGGTGAACGCCATGGAGATCATGAACGCCAAAGGCAGGATCGTGAAGAGAACGATGCCCAATGTCGGAAGGAACATGAGTGCGACGTTCGCACGGGAATCGGTGAGCGCGTGGAGGTCCTCGCGGAAGGTGGTGGGACGCTCACCATCCTGAAGCGCTGTCTGCGCCTTGTACGCGCTTTTAAGGGATGCTACGGCGGTCAGGACAAACAGCACAATGACGAACAGGGCCATGACTCCATACAGAAGTATCTGTACCGAATTGTCACCGGCCTTGTATGTCCAGAAGCCATCGGCATCCTGGACTTTTGTCTGTGCGACTGTTCCGAGCGTGTGTAGCTTACTGAGGTAGGGGGAGAGAAAGCCAAAGAAATAGGCGATGATTCCCGCTTCGAGAGCGAGCAGAATCAGGCCTTTGACAAATTGCTTCCGAACGATGTTTCCCAAGCCGAAGACTATAAGGGAAAGACGGGTGATGAGGTCTCCGTTGCGTAGGGCCGTTGCCGCCGAATATGGTGACGGTTCCAGTCCTTCGGAGGCCTTTCTGTGCTTCCGAGCCCGAGGCGAAGCCGCTGTTGTGGCGGTTGTCATGGCTTACGACCTTTCCGAGGGTGTGGATGTGGATGCGGATGTGTGGATTGGGGGCGGAAAGAAGGGCGCCGTCCCCGTGCTTTATGGGCAACAGGAATCGGCGCCCTTCTTCGGGCTTGGTGGAGTCAACTACTTATTGTAGGAGGACTGCCAGGATGTGGTCTTTGCTGCGGCGTTCGATGTGGTGATCTGCTTGTTGACGATCGCCTTGCCGAAGGTGGCGCAAGGATCCCAGAAGTCCGACATTCCAGCAAGTGTGGACTGCAGAGTGGAGGTGTTCGCGATGGTGTTCATTTGCGCGACGGCGGCGGGGTTGTCGCTGACCGCGTCGGTCAGGGATGTGTCGGTCGGGACGATGGAGCGCATCGTGAAGTGTTCCTTCTGCGCGTGGGTGGATCCCAGGAAGGCGGCGAACAGCGCGGCGGCCTTGGGGTTCTTGGCGTTCGGGTTGTAGGCGGCGGCCTTGGATCCGGAGAAGGACTTCATCTGGTAGGTGTTGCCGTCCTCGGTCGTGAACTTGGGAAGCTGCGCAGCGGCGTAGTTGTCGCCCAGAGCCGTCTTCACGTCATCGGCGCTCCAGGTTCCGGAGAAGAGCACATCGGCGGTGCCGTTCTTCAGGGCAGCGAGTCCGGCGCCGTTGTCGTCATCGGCGACGAAGTTCTTGTTGTTGACGAGACTCACGAGGAACTTGGTCACCTCGGTCGCGTTGTCTCCAAGTTTGATTCCTGCAGAGGAATCGGTGCCGTTCTTGCCGAAGATGGTCGCGTCCGCGCCGACGTAGAAGGCGGGGAGGTACCACGCGTTGCTCAGGTTGAAGGAGACCTTGCCCTTCGTGAGCATCTTGTTCAGCGACTTGATGTCGCTGGAGGTGAACTTGGACTTGTTGTAGTACATGAACCAGGTGTTGCCGGTGTAGGGAACGCCGTACAGGTTGCCGTCGGTGCCCGTGACCGAGGTGATCATGGACTTGGTGTTCTGCTTCTTGACCTGCTTGACGGCCGCGGTGCTGAGCTGGCCGATCGCCTTGGCGTCAATAAGCGTTCCGAGCTGGTCGTTGGCGAACATGTAGACGTCCGCGGCGGCGGTAGGATCCTGCTTGACCGTGGTGGCCGCGTCACCCTCGGCGACGACGGAGTTCTTCCAGGTGATGGTGTACTCGGGGTGCGCCTTCTGGAACGCGGTCTCCATCTTGGGAAGCCAAGAGCTGGAATTCGTCTGGTCCTCCGATGGCCCCCACACCGTAAGAGTGACCTTGGTCTTTGTGGTTGAAGTGCTGGTCGAGCTACTGGAGCTGGAGCCGCAAGCGGAAACCCCTAGCAGCAGTGCCAGGGCTGTCCCCATGCCCAGGATCTTTTTCATGTTTGTCATCCTTGACCTCCTAAACTGCGCTTCGCCTCAGCGGTGAAGCGGCTGTTCTCTCTTTCGGGCGTGAGGGACGTGCGAAAACTCGACGCAATGTCGATTGTTCGCAGCCGCTCAGGAATCCGAACGGCGCCCTCATACCTCCTAACAACCTGAAGTATACACATGAGATGCATACGTTTGCAAAACGTTGCCGACCAGACGTTTCCGCGAGTCTGCTAGGAATAGGGTAAACATGAGCTGCTACCCTGTGCTTTTGCCGGCGGGGTCGCACGATCCCCAGAGCCGAATCGAAAGGATGCAAGCAGATGGTCGATTCCCACCGTCCCGCGTGGTTGGAAACAGCGGTGTTCTATGAGATCTATCCCCAAACCTTCTATGATTCCAACGGCGATGGAATCGGAGACATTCCAGGAATCATCGAGAGGCTCGACTATGTGAGGCGGTTGGGGTGCGATGCCCTGTGGATCAACCCTTGCTTCGACTCCCCCTTCAAGGATGCTGGTTACGACGTGCGCGACTATTGCAAGGTCGCTTCGAGATACGGGACCAACGATGATCTCGTAAGGCTTTTCGATGAGGCGCATGCGCGAGGGATGTACGTGCTGCTCGATCTGGTGCCGGGGCACACGAGCGAGGAGCATCCGTGGTTCCGCGAAAGCCAGAAGCAGCAGCGCAATGAATACAGCGACCGTTATATATGGACGGACAACGCCTTCGAAGGCTACTCCATGCCGTTCATTGGCGGCGAGAGCGAGAGGAATGCCACATACATCCTCAACTTCTTCAAATGCCAACCCGCGTTGAACTATGGCTTCGCTTCCCGCGATCGTGACTGGCAGTCCGCGACGGACTCGGATGCGGCGCGGGCGACTCGCCAGGCCATGGTCGACGTGATGAGGTTCTGGCTTGAGCGCGGATGCGATGGGTTCCGTGTGGATATGGCCAATTCCCTAGTGAAGAACGATGGGGACGATAAACCGGAGACGATACGTGCCTGGCAGGAGATGCTGGGCGCCGTGAAGAAGGATTATCCCGAATCCGCTTTCGTGTCCGAATGGGGGACTCCGGAGCAGGCATTGCCGGCGGGTTTCGATATGGACTTCTATCTTGATTGGCGTTGGAACGGCGTTCCGAATGGCTATAACCTTCTTGCTCGTAACGTCGATGGTCCTCTGAACGTCGAGGATGACAAAAGCTATTTCTCCGCACACGGCGGTGGAAGCGTCCGCCCGTTCCTTGATCAGTATCTTCCTCAATATCTCAAGACGCGCGGTGAGGGCTTCTTCTGCTTCATAACCTGCAACCACGACACTCCGCGGATGGCCCCACGCCTTACCGACCGTGAACGGAGAGTGGGCTATGGCATGCTTCTGACCATGCCAGGTGTCCCTTTCATCTATTACGGCGACGAGATAGGCATGAGATACCGTGACATCCCTACGGTCGAAGGCGGATACGCCCGTACCGGAAGCCGCACTCCCATGCAATGGAGCGCTGGCCGCAACGCCGGGTTCTCCGATGCGGATGCGAAGGCTCTGTACCTTCCCGTGGATCCGGCGCCGGACGCCCCGAACGTGGACGATCAGATGCGCGATTCGGGTTCGATGCTCCACTGGGTTCATGATCTGCTCGAATTGCGGTCGGAGCATGAGGCGTTGCGCGCGGGCGCGGATCTTACCGTCCTTAAGGCACCGGAGGATAGCAGCCTTTTTGTCTATCTTCGTAGTTCCCGTGATGGGGCGGAGCGTTTGGCTGTGGTGGTTAATCCCGGGTTGAACGCCCAATCGTTCGAACTTCCCGATGACGTCCATGAGCCGGTCGAGGTCCTGCTCCACACCGGAAACGTGCGGACGGACTCCCATACCGTGCGCATAGCGGGGCAGGGGTTTGCGGTGATGCGGGTATGAGGGCTTCGTGTCTGGACGGCCGTTACGACGCGGTCTTCTTCGACCTGTATGGCACTCTTGTCGACATCCGCACCGATGAGGAGGGGGACCGCCCGTGGAACGACCTGAGATCGGCCATTGAGGCAGCTGGGGGATCGAGTCCCTTGGTTCCCGTCCTGCGCGGGATGTTCGGGGACCTTCTCGATGATCGGATTAGGGACCTCGGTGGAGATGATGCTCAGTCCGGTCGCTTTGTCGAACCCGACGTCCTTCCGGTGTATGAGAAGATCCTCTCCTCCTGCGGGATAAGCGGCGACGTGGGTTCATTGGCCACGGAGGTGGCTTGGAGGTTCCGGCGGGCGAGCACAAGTCTCTTGCGTTTGTACCCCGGCGCCTTGGATATGCTCCGCGAGATTCGGCGTGCGGGTCGCAGAACGGTTCTCGTCAGCAATGCCCAGTCCTGCTATACGAGACCGGAGATTCACGCTTTGGGACTGGAGGGCGCGCTTGATCGAATCCTCATCTCCAGCGAGGAGGGTGTGAGAAAGCCCGATGCTAGATTCTTCGAACGTGCGCTGTGCGATGAGGGTATTGATTCCGGCCGGGTGGTGATGGTCGGCAATGATCAGCGGTCCGATATCGCTGGTGCTCGGGCGGCAGGAATCGCCGGAGTGTACATGCGCACGGCCATCTCTCCATCCAGCGATGGGGATGAGTGCCCGCTGGCGATGCTGTCGGTGAAAGGAGCGGACTATTCGCGGATTCTGGAGTTTGTTCTGGAATGATGGTGCTGCAGGTCACGCCGGATGCCGTCCGGCATGACCGTGCTTGCGGATGGTCCGGTGATGCGGGCGGCCATGTGATGTGGGTGCGAGGAGGTGCCGATGGATGACCAACGGGAGGCGCGGATGCGGGGACTGTCCTCGTTTCGGCTCAAAGTGATAGGCGATGCGCTGCTCACGTTCTCCATAGCCGGAGGGACGGTCATACCGAGGATGATGGGCTCGGAGAAGGACAGCATGGCCTCGATGACCATATTGGTGGTCTGCGAGATCGTGTCTTGGGTGGCCGTGCCGATTTTCTCGTGGCTTCTGGTCTCCGGATACGAGCACACATCCAACGCGGGCATGTATGCGGCCCGGCTTCTCGCGCTCGCAGTGATCAGCGAGGTCCCCTATGACCTGTCCACGTCGGGCGCCAGCGTGGACTGGTCCTCGCAGAATCCGGTTTTCGGTCTGTTGATTGCGCTTCTGATGCTGATGGTGATGGATTGGGCCAGACGGTTCCCGGATCGTCTGCGCCGCGTGATCGTGGTCGCCGTTGCGGCGTCAGCGCTGGTGTGGGTTCTGGTCCTTCGGATCGGCGTCAGACAGAAGATGGTCAACGTCGGACTGCTGATTGTGGCCTTCGTCCTTGTCTTTCGGCTGTTGCGAACCAGGGAGAACACCATGATATTCGCCGCAGGACTGGTGGGTGCGATGGCTTTTGTGTTCCCCGCGTTGGGTGTCGCGATACTGCATTTCCGCAACGATGAGTTGGGTTATTCGCATGCTTGGACGCGATGGGCTTTTTATGCCTTCTACCCGGCCATGATGCTGGCCTGCGTGGTCATTGCGTCGATCTGAATCCTGTCTTCCGTGGCCCGGAGGACGTCGGATCGGCGGAGAACCAGCTCGGGTTCTATCCTCTCGTGAACATGCTGCGGCATGTGTCCCTCTATGAGGGACAGCGCCTTGATGGCGGCTTTTGACCCCATGAGATGGGGCTCCTGACGCATGGTCGTGAGACCGACGGTGTCGGCGTAGGGACTGTCGTCGAATCCCATGAGCGAGTAGTCCCGTGGGCATACATGCCCTTGGCCCGCAAGCTTGATCATCAGAGGAATCGCCATCATATCGATCTGACAGCAGATCGCATCGGGGAAGTTCCTCAATTTCAGTAGCGCGGAGAGGGCGTTGTCGGCGAAGGCCCGTCCTCGGGGAACGCTCAGCACCTCCCATTCGATGTCGCGCGTCGTCGCGGCCTCTTTGCAAGCGCGGACGAACCCCGCGGTCCTGCAGTCGATGCTGGAGTCGATGGTCGGGGCGGGATCGGAGCAGGCGTAGACCAGATGGCGTCTGCCCAGCTCTATGAGGTGACGGGTGGCCGTGTACATGCCCCGCTCGTCATCAATGCTTATCGACGCGTCGAAACTCTTCGTGGATGGGGTGTTGATGCCGACGATTGGCACATGTATGCGGCGAAGGCGTTTGGCCTCATGGGGGTCAATTCCGAATGACGCCACGAACACGGCGTCGACGTTGCATCTGATGGGAAGCGTGGTGAAGAACTCGCCGCGGGTCTCGGCGGTGTCGATATGCTCGAAGAAATCCACGTCGTATCCGGCCTTGTGCATGACGGAATCAATGCCGGCGAACACCTCGGTGTTGAACCAACTGGTGATCTCCTCGTTCATCAGCATCGCCACCCGATATGTCCGACCCGACTTGAGCGCGGTCGCCGAACGTGAGATGTTGAAGTCAAGGGAGTCCGCCGTCGCCAGTATCTTGCGGCGCGTCTCGTTCGATACCAGCTCGGGCCTGGTGAATGCCCGGGACACGGTGGATATCGAAACCCCCGACGCCTTGGCGACATCCCGGATTCCAACTTTTCTCATCTGATGAGCCCCCTTGCTGCACTGTGTCGTCATCTGGCGACGGATGACGATGTCGGACTCCGCCACAGAGCATATGTTAGCGCACACGTTTGTGCACACGTTGTCAGAAAACATTGCGCGATTGCGGTCATGACTTCTGGTTCCTCAGTCGTTCGCTTGAGTTGGGCCGATGGATCGCAGGCTCATGCGAGATGCCGGAGAGCGTCTCTGTGGGGCTGGGTTCGGAAATCCTCCGGACTTTCGAACCTGTCTGCCGCATGTCCGATGACCGCGGGTGCCATCGTTTGCACAATTTCTCTTTTAGGAGCATAATATAGACGTGTCGGGTTGATGGCGTCGTGGAGACGTGCGCCATCCGTGTAACTGTGGATCCGACTTATGTGGAAGAGAAAGGTTCAATGATGAATCGGACGATAAAGTCAGCCATGGCCGTGGTGGCCGTGGCAGCCATGTCCATCGGAACCCTTGCGGCATGCGGAAGTTCGACTGCGTCGAGCGACAGCACGGGCAAGGTCTACTACCTCAACTTCAAGCCTGAGGTGGCCAGCGACTGGAAGAAACTCGCGACCGCCTACACCAAGAAGACCGGGGTGAAGGTCACTGTGGAGACCGCGGCCTCGGACACCTACGAGCAGCAGCTCAAGAGCGAGATGGCCAAATCCAACGCGCCGACACTGTTCCAGGTCAATGGCCCTGTCGGATACGCCAACTGGAAGGATTACACGGCCGACCTTTCCAATACGGCCATCTACAAGGAGCTGCAGAACAAGAGCGTCGCGCTCAAGGACGGCAGCAAGGTCGTCGGCGTTCCCTATGTGATGGAGACCTATGGCCTGATCTACAACAAGGACCTCCTCAACAAGTACTTCAAGCTTTCCGGGGCGAAGGCCACATCCGTGGCCGATATCAACTCCTTCAAGAAGCTGAAGGCCGTGGCCGATGACATTCAGGCGCGCAAAAGCGAGCTTGGCGTCAAGGGCGCGTTCACATCAGCCGGATTTGACTCAAGCTCCGACTGGCGCTTCAAGACCCATCTCGCGAACCTTCCGCTGTACTACGAGTTCAAGAAGGACAACATCACCTCGCAGCCGGCGACCATCAAGGGAACCTATCTTCCTGAGTACAAGCAGATCTTCGATCTGTACCTGAAGGATTCCACCACAGACGCCAAGCAGCTGAGCTCGAAGACAGGCGACGACGCGACCTCGGAGTTCGCTCTCGGGCAGGCGGTGTTCTACCAGAACGGCACTTGGGCGTGGAGCGATCTGAAGAAGGCTGGCATGAAGTCCAGCTCGGTCAGCATGATGCCGATCTACATCGGTGGGCCCGATGAGGAGAACGAGGGCCTTGCCACAGGGTCCGAGAACTACTGGTGCATCAACTCCAAGGCCTCCGAGGCCGACCAGAAGGCCACCGCGGCGTTCCTCAAGTGGGTCATCACTTCCAAGACCGGCAAGGACATGCTCAGCCAGACCATGGGCTTCACCACACCGTTCAAGACGTTCAGCGACGAGACCAGCGACAACCCGCTTACCGAGGCTGCCGTGGCCGACCAGAAGTCCGGTCGCACGCAGGTCAGCTGGAACTTCACCATGATGCCGTCCGAGCAGTGGAAGAACGATCTGGGCAACGCACTCCTCGAGTACGCTCAGGGAACCGGCAAGTGGAGCGCCGTCAAGACGGCCTTCGTTGACGGATGGGCCACTGAGTACGCCTCGGCGCACGAGTCCTCCTGATCCGTTGTGAACTGGACGACGGGCTTCGGCCGGCTGATGTGGAATTGCCGGTTGAAGCCCGTCGTTTGTTATGCAAGTCGATGTTCATCGCGCTGCACGCTCATTGTTTCGCGAGGTTCTGTGGTGCAAAGAGCGCGCAGCGTCCTTCGTGGTCGGCGCTAGACCGAAGGTGATGGTCCGGTGCTCGCTCTGAGTATCAGCTGAGCGGGGATGGTCTCGAAAGGTGTGGCGGTCTGTCCCTTTTCGATGAGGTCAAGTGTCTTCTCGCCCGCGAGCTTCGCCAGTTGGAGTGGGCTTTGCCGGATGGTCGTCAATCCGATGTCATGCGCGTAGATGCCGTCGTCGTAGCCGATAATCGACATCTCGGAAGGGATCTTGATCCCACTTCTCATGAGTTGGAACATGAGGGGGATGGCGATGTCGTCCTCCTGACAGGCGACCGCGGTCGGAGGTTTGGCTTGATCGAGCAGCTGGCTGAGAATCCGGGGTATTCTATCGGGGCTATCACTGGCGACAATGGTGGCCGGATGGGCCCCCGTCTTTTCGCACTTCTTCACGAAGGCCTCGTAGCGCTGTTGGACGCTGAAATGCAGTGACACGGCGCGTGCCGTCCGGACGTAGGCGATGGAATCATGCTGCAGTCCGATCAGATGCCGGGCCATCAAGGAGGCTCCCTGTTCGTCGTCGATGTTGACCGCAGCGGTGAATCCGGCTTCCCGTGGCGACGCGCAGTTGATGCCGACTATGGGCACACCTGTGTCGCTGAGTCGTTCGATTTCCTCGGAATCAACACCGAACGAGACGACGATCACCGCGTCGGCGTTGCGGCGCACGGGAAGCATGCTGAAGAACTCACGGCGTTCCTCGATGCTGGAGATCTGGAAAATCGATAGATCGTAGCCTTGGGGGTGCAGCGACTGATTAAGCCCCTCAATAATCGACGCGCTGAACCATCGTCTGATCTGATCGCTCATGAGCAGCGCAACGCGTAGCGCCTTTCCGGATTTCAACGCCGCTGCGGAGCGCGATATGGAGAAGTTCACATCTTCCGCGATCCGCAGCACCTTCTCGCGGGTGGCCGCCGACACCATCGAAGGACGTGTGAAGGATCTCGACACCGTCGAGACCGAAACGTTGGCCATGCGGGCGACGTCCTGAATACTGATTCCCACAAAGAGCTCCTTAGCGGAATTATGTGATTCCATGATCAAAAAATTCCAACGTTTGCAGAAGTCTTCACTGACTGTGAAACCTCAATGTTTCATTGGCAATTACGCATCATAGCAGGATTTTTTGACGGCGGTCGAGCGGCTTGTGACGCCTTACAATGACAACGTTTGATTTTTATTCGCAAGGTGATACTCTAAAAGTCGATGGGGTCCGTCGCCGACGATTCAACAACGTTGCGATCGCCGCGGAATCTGGAGCCCCATGACCCTACTCGAGGAGGAGAAAGTGGGCGCGATATGATTTCTATGGCTGGAAAATCCATACGTCGATGGTGGGCGCTTTTCGCTCTTCCCACTTTTGCGGCGTTCCTCATCGGTTTCCTCATTCCCTTTGTGGCGGGCGTGTATCTGAGCTTCTGCAAGTTCAGCACCGTGACCGATGCCAAATTCGTGGGACTGCGCAACTATCGGCATGTGTTCTCGGATTCGACGTTCATTCATGCGCTGTGGTACACGGTCGCCTTCACCATCATCACAACGGTGATCATCAACATCGTCGGATTCGCCATCGCCTATATGCTGACCAAGGCCATCCGCGGCACCAATCTTTTCCGTTCCGTGTTCTTCATGCCGAACCTCATCGGTGGCATCATCCTGGGCTATGTGTGGATGCTGCTTCTCAACGGATTCCTGGCGCATTGGGGCCGTTCGATTACGTATTCAGGTGTCTACGGCTTCTGGGGCATGGTGCTTCTGGTGTCGTGGCAGCAGATCGGATACATGATGATCATCTACATCGCGGGCCTGCAGAGCCTGCCGACGGATGTCCTCGAGGCGGCCGCGGTCGATGGGGCCAGTGGCAGCCAGACTTTGTTCAGGGTCACCATCCCGCTGATGATGCCCTCCATCACGGTGTGCACGTTCCTCACCGTCACCAACGGGTTCAAGCTCTTCGATCAGAACCTCGCGCTTACCGGAGGCGCGCCTTCGTACAAGTCCGAGCTTTTGGCCATGAACATCTATAGGACGTTCTACGGCAGGATTGGATTCGAGGGCGTTGGGCAGGCCAAAGCCGTGGTGTTCTTCATCATCGTCGCGGTCATCGCATTGATTCAGAACAAGCTCACCACCAGCAAGGAGGTGTCGGCATGAGTGAGAAAGTCAAACATCCCGGTTTGTGGACGGTTCTGTTCACAGTAATCTCCCTGGCGTGGATATTCCCCATCGTGCTGGTGCTCATCAACTCCTTCAAACAGAAGGTCTATATATCCGCCAACCCCTTCTCGCTTCCGAACAAAACCTCGTGGGTTGGTCTGGAGAACTACACGCGTGGCATCGAGCTCACGGGCTTCGTGTCCAGCTTCGGGTGGACGGTCGTCATCACCGTCGGAGCCGTCGCCCTGATCCTTCTATGCACGTCCATGTGCGCATGGTGGATAGTAAGGGTCGACAACTGGGCGGCCAAGCTGCTCTATCTCCTGTTCCTGTTCAACATGATTGTGCCGTTCCAGATGGTCATGTTCACGTTGTCGAAGCTTTCCGACATGTTGAGCCTGAACACCCCCTGGGGGCTGTGGATCATCTATCTGGGCTTCGGAGCGGGACTCGCGGTGTTCATCTTCACGGGAGTCATCAAGGGGATCCCCCACGAGCTTGAGGAGTCCGCGATGATCGATGGCGCGAGCGTGCCGAGAATCTTCTTCCAGATCGTCGTCCCCATCATGCGTCCGTCGGTCATCTCCGTGGCCATCCTCGAGACGATGTGGATCTGGAACGATTACCTGCTTCCGTATCTGACCCTTGATCTGGGCAAGTACAAGACGATTTCCATAGCGGTGCAGTATCTCAAGGGTGGATATGGCTCCGTGGACATTGGAGCCATGATGGGCTGCTTGGTGCTGGCCATCATCCCGGTCATCATCTTCTATCTGGTGTGCCAGAAGTACATCATCAAGGGGGTCATGGCCGGAGCCGTCAAAGGCTGACGCCATGGATTCCGATCCTGTCAATGGGTGCGTGAGCCGTGATTGCGGTTCCCGCGCCCATTGACGATAGAAGCGAACTCCGTGGAGTCGCAATCTACATGATTATGATCTCCACGGGCACTATGAAGTCACCAGGGCACCATGAAATCACTATGAGGAGGATGCATGTCTTTTCTTTCCCCCGACTCCGCGTTCATGCGCAGTCTGTCGACCATCGTCGACGCGATAGTGATCACCGTCATGATGGCCATAAGCAGCATTCCGATCATCACCATAGGGGCCGCCGCGTCCGCCGGTCATGACGCCATACGCCGTTCCCTTATCGGTCAGGGCCATCTGGTCCGCAACTACTGGCGTGCTTTTCGCGGGAACTTCGTGAAGGCGACCATCCTGTGGTTGTTTTTCGCCGGCGTGCTGCTGCTTGAGGTGTATGCCTTGTTCTTTCTCACGGCGAGCCCGATGCTCATTCCCAAATTCGCGGTCGCTATTATCTGGGTCATTGGATTCGAGTGGGTGTGGGCCTTCCAGGCGCGTTTCGACAATACCGTCGGGAGGACGTTGATCAACGCCTATGTGGTGGGTGTCTCGCACATCGGAGCGACCGTCGTCATGGTCGCAATCGATGCGGCGTATGTCGCGATTGTCATCGGATCGTGGAAATACATGCCAGGGGGTCTTTTCCTCCTCGGGCTTCTGGGATACGGGATGCTGATTCTGCTCCATACCCCCTTCATCGAGAAGGTGTTTCGCCCCTATGTGAGTCGGCATGACGGCCCGGAAGATTCGGGAAGCGCTCTGGCGGCCGAGCGTGATTCGCAGGTCTCCCCATCCTGATTCCCGCCGGTGGCGATGCTTGCTGACCCGGCTTGGTTGGTTCATCATTCATCGGAAGTTACCATTTCGTCCAACTCATGTCGACATCCACGTTATCGTCCGTTCCTAGCGTGGATTCCGGCCGGACAGCAGCCCTCAACGGGTGCCGCCGCACCATGCGGCGAAATGTCCGTGACCGGAAAGGATGAGAAAGTGAGAAGACATCAGAGGTTGACCGCGGTGGGTGCGTCGGCGCTCGCCATGGGAATACTCGTGGCGTTCCCCAGCATCGCCTTCGCTCAGGATGGTAAATCCGCCTCCCAACTTGCGGGGCATGGGGCGGCACAGCGTATCGCTCAGACGGGTGTGTCATCCAAAGCGAAGAACGTCATCCTGTTTATCGGGGACGGTATGGGCGATTCCGAGATCACCGTCGCCCGCGACTATCTCAAGGGGGCGTCCGGTTCATTCGATGGTCTTGACTCCATCGGACAGTCCGGTGCACTGACCTCGAGCGGTGAGACCGGAACGGGCCAGTACACGACCTATTCGCTCGGATCCAACAGCTCCACAAAGGGAGTCGTGACTCCAGTCACCGATTCCGCGGCATCGGGATCGAGCTGGGCGACCGGAACGAAGACATACAACAACGCCGTGTCGGTGGACGTCTCGCAGAATGCTCAGCTGAACCTCATCGAGCTTGCCAAGGCCAAGGGACTGGCGACGGGGAACGTCACGACGGCCGAGGTGCAGGATGCCACGCCGGCCGTCCTGGAATCGCATTCGACCCAGCGGTCGTGCTACGGCCCGCAGGGGAAGACGGACGGAACAAGCAACAATGCTTCCAAGAACTGCGATGCGTCGCAGCTTAAGGAAAACGGAGGCATCGGATCCATATCGGAACAGCTGTTGGATACGCGGGCCGATGTGACGATCGGCGGTGGATCGAAGTATTTGAAGCAGACCGCGCAAGCCGGTGAGTACTCAGGAAAGACATTGTGGGAGCAGGCGAGCTCACGAGGATTCCAGACCGTGTCGAACGATGTCGATTTCTTCTCGAATCTCACCTACAAGAAGGGCCATCCCGTTCTCGCGCTGCTGTCGGATGGGAACATGCCGACGCAGTACAACACGACACCCGCGTTGAGCCAGAAGGCCACGAAGGAGCGTGGGGCCGTGACGTGCTCGACGAACTCCTCGTGGTTGGGGAACAAGAACTCGTCGGGCAATTCGGCGTCGCTCGCGGATATGGCGACCAAGGCCGTCGATCTGCTCTCCGCCCAGGTGAGCGACAAATCCTCGAATACCTCCGGATTCTTCCTTCAGGTCGAGGGCGCGTCGATAGACAAGCAGGACCATGCGGCCAACGCATGCGGCCAGATCGGCGAGACCGACGATCTCGACAAGGCCATCTCCGCAACGGTGGCATCGCTGAAGGCCTCGGGCCAGCTGGACGACACGCTGATCATCGTCACCGCGGACCACGCCCACACCAGCCAGATCGTGTCCGATGCGCCGGCCTACGCGCTGAGCACCATTCTCAGGTCCCCGGTCGATGGTTCCACGATTGTGGTGTCCTACGGAACCGCGACGTCCGTGGACTCGGGAGCCGATGATTCCAACGTTGGATACACCGCCGGCGGCATGGAGCACACGGGAACCCAGCTGCGCATAGCAGCCTCCGGGCCGGGGGCCCGAAGAGTGACGGGTCTGACGGACCAGACCGACAACTTCTACACCATAGCCAAGGCGCTGGGGCTTGCGGCCGACACGTCGGAGCAGAAGGCGCTGTCGGATTCAGGCAAGGTTTCGGTGACGATTGACGATGGCAGCAAGGCCACGGCCAGCGTCACGGGATTTGACGGAGACGCCGTCCTGTCCTACTCGCTGAAGGACAACACCGGAAAGGTCGTTGCCTCGTCGGTGTCGACCAGCCGTGCGGCGTCCATCGACGGCGTCAGCGGGGTACGGGTGCGCACCGGTCAGACCACGCCGATCGATCTTGGCTCCGTGGACACGGGGGCCTCGTACACGCTGACCGTGTCAGGGAAGCAGTCCGGACGGTCGGTGTCGGTGCCGTTCGCCGCCCCCTCTCAGGATGGTCAGGTCAATCCGGGGGCCGACAAGTCCGGGGAGGATCAGTCGGATCAGCGTGAGGTCGCAGTGGCTTCGGTCGCGGATCAGAAGGGTGCCGCCGGTCCGCTGGGCAGCACCGGATCGGCCGTGATGGCATTGGTGGCGGGCGTCGCCATGCTGGCCGTCGTCGCGGGCGTGGCCTTCGCAGCCAGACGGGGAATGTTCCGTCGCTGAGTCCGTTCCTCCGGTGATTCGCGGATTTCGCGGATAGGGTCCGCTCCGGGGCCGGTCGATGGGTCGCCATCCATCGACCGGCCCCGTCGTCCGTGGCGGTCGTGTCCTGCCGATGCGGTGGATGTGGAGGCGTTGTGACTTTTTTCGTCGATCCGGGAATAAGAGGTGACCATTCAAAGTTGAGTGATGTAGGCTCAAGTTTCGGAACCACGACGGGCGAACGCTCGGCGAGGACGAAGAACCGTGAAGACGGTGGCTTCAACCGAATCCGAGAGCGCATACCGGAAGACAAACGAACAACAACAAAGGAGAACAACCCTATGGGACGTGCAGTAGGCATCGATCTGGGCACCACGAATTCCTGCATCGCCACGCTTGAAGGCGGGCAGCCGACGGTTATCGTCAACGCCGAGGGCGCGCGCACCACGCCATCGGTGGTCGCGTTCAGCAAGTCCGGCGAGATTCTCGTCGGCGAGGTGGCCAAGCGTCAGGCCGTGACCAACGTCGACCGCACCATCAGCTCGGTCAAGCGCCACATGGGCACTGATTGGACCGTTGACATCGACGGCAAGAAGTGGACGCCGCAGGAGATTTCCGCCCAGGTCCTCATGAAGCTCAAGAGGGACGCCGAGGCGTATCTGGGAGAGTCCGTCACCGACGCCGTCATCACCTGCCCGGCATATTTCAACGACGCTCAGCGTCAGGCCACCAAGGACGCGGGCAAGATCGCCGGACTCAACGTCCTGCGCATCATCAACGAGCCCACTGCCGCCGCTCTGGCCTACGGGCTGGAGAAGGGCAAGGAGGATGAGCGCATCCTCGTCTTCGATCTTGGCGGCGGCACGTTCGACGTGTCCCTGCTGGAGATCGGCAAGGACGACGACGGCTTCTCGACGATCCAGGTCCAGGCCACCAACGGCGACAACCGTCTGGGCGGCGACGACTGGGATCAGAAGATCATCGACTGGCTCGTCGGTGAGGTCAAGAACAAGTACGGCGTCGATCTGGCAAAGGACAAGATCGCCTTGCAGCGTCTCAAGGAGGCTGCGGAGCAGGCCAAGAAGGAGCTGTCGAGATCGACGTCCACGTCGATCTCGATGCAGTATCTGGCCATGACACCCGACGGGACCCCGGTCCATCTCGATGAGACGCTTACGCGCGCCCATTTCGAGGAGATGACCTCAGACCTGCTGGGACGCTGCCGCACTCCGTTCAACAACGTGCTGTCCGATGCCGGAATCAGCGTGTCCGACATCGACCATGTCGTTCTCGTGGGCGGATCGACCCGTATGCCCGCCGTCAAGGATCTCGTCAAGGAGCTGACGGGTGGCAAGGAGGCCAACCAGTCCGTCAACCCGGACGAGGTGGTCGCCGTGGGCGCCGCCGTGCAGTCCGGCGTCATCAAGGGCGATCGCAAGGACGTTCTGCTGATCGACGTGACCCCGTTGTCTCTCGGGATCGAGACCAAGGGCGGCATCATGACCAAGCTCATCGACCGCAACACGGCCATTCCGACCAAGCGCTCCGAGGTGTTCTCCACGGCCGAGGACAACCAGCCCTCCGTGCTGATCCAGGTCTATCAGGGCGAGCGTGAGTTCGCCCGTGACAACAAGCCGCTGGGAACCTTCGAGCTCACCGGAATCGCGCCGGCCCCCCGTGGGGTTCCGCAGGTCGAGGTCACCTTCGACATCGACGCCAACGGCATCGTGCACGTCTCCGCCAAGGACAAGGGAACGGGCAAGGAGCAGTCGATGACCATCACCGGCGGCTCGGGTCTGCCCAAGGACGAGATCGATCGCATGGTCAAGGAGGCCGAGGCTCACGAGAGCGAGGACAAGAAACGTCGTGAGGATGCCGAGACCCGCAACCAGGCCGAGGCCTTCGCCTACCAGACCGAGAAGCTCGTCAACGACAACAAGGACAAGGTCTCCGAGGACGTGTCCAAGGAGGTCACCGAGAAGGTCGAGGCGCTGAAAGAGGCCCTGAAGGGCGAGGACATCGAGAAGATCAAGGACGCCCAGAACGAGCTCATGACCTCGGCCCAGAAAATCGGGCAGGCTCTGTACTCGCAGCAGGGCGACGCGGCCTCCGCGGAAGCCGGTGACGCCGGAACCCAGAACAAGGCCGATGACGACGTCGTGGACGCCGAAGTCGTGGACGATGACGACAACGGCAAGGGCAACGAGTGATCATGCCCCAGTTCGACAAGGACGACTACCTCAAGGACATCCCGGATGTGGACTCGCTCAATCAGGAGGGGAAATCCTCTGACCCGCGGCCCGATGGACCGGTGGACGGATCCGGTTCGCCCGTATCGCAGGACGGCCCGGAGAATGCCGCCGGATCCCAGACGACTGATACGACCTCCGGCGATCAAACCGGAGACGCGTCGGCGTCGGGTCCGTCTCCGGACGGTGAGAACGACGGTGATTCCCCGCAGGACGATTCCCTGACTCCTCTGGGGCAGGCCAAGAAGGAGGCTGCGGACTACCTTGAGGCTCTTCAGCGGGAGCGGGCGGAATTCGTCAACTTCCGCAACCGCTCCGCCAAGGAGCAGGAGCGATTCCGTCAGCATGGGATCATCGACGTGCTGACAGCGCTTCTTCCCGCGTTGGACGACATCGATCGCATCCGTGAGCACAGCGAGATGGACGATTCCTTCAAGGCCGTCAGCTCGAAGATCGACAAGGCCTTCGAGCGGTTCGGAGTCGAGAAGTTCGGCGAGAAGGGCGAGGAGTTCGATCCCACCCGACATGAGGCCGTGCTTCATCGTCCCGATGACACCGCGACCAAGGAGACGGTCGACGCCGTCGTGGAGGCGGGATACCGCATCGGTGATCGCGTCATCCGCGCGGCGCGCGTGGTCGTGGCTTCGCCGAAATCGTGAGAGCCGATCGCTGATTCCGGCGTCTTCGGAACGTCGCATGAACGGTCCGCCCGGCTTGCGCCCCGCGGGCCGTTCCCGTATCACCACTTTGTTCGTAAGGAGACAGCATGGCTGAGAACGAATGGCTGAGCAAGGACTTCTACAAGGTCCTTGGCGTCTCCAAGGACGCCAGCGCCACGGACATCACCAAGGCGTACCGCAAACTTGCTCGCCGATATCATCCGGACCTCAACAAGACCAAGGAGGCCGAGGAGAAATTCAAGGACATCTCCGAGGCATACGACGTCCTCAACAACGCCGAACAGCGTCGCAAATACGATGCGATCAGGCAGTTCGGCATGGGCGGGGCGCGTTTCTCCGGCGGATCCGGACAGGGGGGATTCGATGCGTCCGGCTTTCAGGACATCTTCGGATCGATGTTCGGTGGTGCCGGAGCCACGGCCCAGGGAGGGTCGGGGGGAAGCCGAATACGCTTCTCGACCGGCGGCGCGGGTCAGCCGAACATGAACGACATATTCTCCATGTTCGGCGGCGCTCCTGGCGGCTCGGGATTCGGTGGACGTTCGGGGCCGACGGGAGAGACCGCGCGTCCCCGGAAGGGCGAGGATCGCCAGTCCTCGATCACGCTGACGTTCCGTCAGGCCGTGAAGGGTGCGACGGTGTCGTTGAGCGTGGGGGGAAGCTCGTTCAAAACGCATGTTCCCGCCGGAGTCCGCGACGGGCAGAGAATCCGCATCGCCGGAAAAGGGCGGGAGGGGCATAACGGAGGCCCCTCCGGGGATCTCTATCTGTCCATCAACGTCAAGCCCAGCAAACGGTTCACGCTGGACGGCAGGAATCTCGTCGCGGATCTTCCCGTGACGGTCGCGCAGGCGGTGCTGGGCGGGAAGATCTCCGTCAGCGACATCGATGGATCCGACGTCGTCATGAAAGTCCCCGCGGGCTCCTCCAGCGGCGATGAGGTCAGGGCGAAAGGGCATGGGGTGCGCTCGCGCGAGGGCGACGGCGATCTGATCGGTCGCATCCGCATCGTGCTGCCCGGCAGACTGGATGGCGCCCAGAAGAGGGCCATCAGGGATTTCGATGCGGCCAGCGGGGACTTCGCCTCCGAGGTGGAGGCGAAGCGTACTCCGGGCCGGGAATGAGGCGTACATGATCGCCGTCACGATGATGGTGATCGGAATAGTCGGAATAGTCGGAATGGTCGGAAGCGGCGGAATAGATGGGAGGCAGAACCATGATGCATGTCGATGGCCAGATCAGGCACGCCTATCTTGAGGGCGCCGTATCACTCATTCGGGGGGACGGGGACCTCGACCAGCTGGATGACGCCGGATTCGACATCAGCCTTCCCGTGTTCGCCGTCGGACAGGTCGCCGCCATGGCGGGGGTCCACCCTCAAACACTTCGCCAGTACGACCGTCTGGGAATCGTCGTTCCGAAACGCACCCAGGGCGGGGCCCGACGGTATTCCCTTCGTGACGTCGGCCGTCTGTGCGACGCCCAACATCTTAGTCAGGAGGATTCCGTCAACCTCGCCGGAATCCTGCGGATCCTCGATCTTGCCGAGGAGAATCGGCAGCTGCGCAGACAGATACGACGCATGCGGCAGGGGTCGGAGTCCACCGTGTTCGCATCCACGCCCGAGGGCGAGATCGTCGAGGTGCACGGGGAGACGAGCATCGGTCTCAGACGTGAGATCCGTGAGAGAACGGAGAGCTATGTGGAACGGCCGTTGATAATTGTGGGGCAGGAACGCCCTACGACCGGTTCCGCCGCTCTGGTGGTGTGGAAGGAATGCCGGTGACGCCTTCGTGGTCTCCCCGGACTCCCCTTGGCCAGAATCCTGAATTCCGTTCATGGTATGAGGTATAACGATAATGGTGCCGCGTGGAGTCCATGGCGTTTTCTTGTTCGAGGAAATTCTCATGAGGTGGATGGAGAGAAATGGCCGATGGCGGGAACGAGGGGCTGATTGCCAGGCATAGCCGTGGAATCTACGGTCCTCCCATACGCGAACGGCTTATGGCGAGAATCGGTGATGCGCCCATCACCATCCTGTGCGGGCTGTTTTGGCTGGGGAAAAGGGAGCTTCTCGAGCAATGGTACGACGGCGCGCGTCGTTCGCGAAAGGTTCGTCGCATCGTTCTTCCCAGCCGCAGGCTAAGCGAGAGACAGGTTCTGTCTCTGGTACTCGAAGGCCTTCGCATGGACGCCAGTCTGGATGGCAGGACGCATGCCATCATCGAGTCCCTCGGCCGCGGAATGGTGGATTCGGCCGGCCTCGCCCGCATCCTTCCCGATCTCATGCGCGGAGTCGCAGGAAGCACCGTTCTGCTCGTCGCCTATGATCGGCATGCGACCGCGGGTCTTGACCGGCTTCTGGTCCTTGCGGCACGTTCCGGGGTGAACATCGTGTGTTCTCTTCTGGATTCCACGGATCTGCAACGTCAGTCCTCCGAGGCGGGGGTCCGAACCTGCGTCATCGAGGATTCCGAGCTTCTCATGCGGGAGGACGAACTCGGGAAGCTCGCCTTGCTCTGCGGTGTGCGGCCCGATCCTGCACTGATCGGGAAGGTCATGGCCCTGACTGCGGGGCATCCCGTTCTGTCGGGGGCGCTTTTCGAGCGTCTGCAGGGCGTCGACTCCGTGGAATCGGCGCGTGGGTTCGTGGTAGTGCGCGGTTCCGGCTCGGGAGCGAGCGGGGAGCCCTCCGTGGTGGATCCCGAGAGCGTTACCGAGTCGATGGTAGTCGAGACGTGCGCACTTCTCAGATATCAGACGGGTGAGCTTCTCGGTCTTCTTTCAGGGCCGCAGGGGGAATCCCCCTTCATCGCGGTCTGTCGAGCGCTCGCTCCGTTGGCCGGTGTCGGCGTGGACGCCGTCCGTCATGTCCTTCCGGATGCGATGCCCGTCATCCAGCGTCTTGTGGATGCCGGCTATGCCCGGCTCGAGGCCGGTGGTGGCGGTGCTCTGAGATTTAGCTGGGTCGTCGGCATCCGATGTCTGCTTATGGACGGCCTGCCGTCCGACGATTCCTCTCGTGAGGCGGTCCTCGGGATCTCGTACCGTTACGCCGAACAGGGGAGGCTGCGCGAGTTCATGTCATCGCTGGATGGCTGCCATGATGCGACGCTGATGGAGGCCGTCGTGGAGACGTACTTCTCCGACATCCTCTGGGGTCTGATGCTCCGTCCCCTCGGCTCGCCCAGGTGGGAGGACTCGGTCGCCTTGTCGTCCGAGACGACGCCGATGACGGTGATCGTCGCGGGATTCCTTGCGCGGGGCGTGGGTCGCTTGGACGAGCGCTGCCGTGACCGCGTCAGGTTTGCCGTGAAGTCCCTCTCGCGTCGATGCTCGGGGTCTGACCTTTCGTCAGGCGGGGGATTCCCGGTCATGCGTGATCTGGAAAGGGGCACCGGCAACGACGGTCGGCCGGAGGGCACGACGGTCGTTGCCCTCGACCGGACTGCCGACGTAAGACGCCATATCAACGGTCTTATGGCCCAGCTGGTCGGAACCGCCCTCATCGGACAATGGTCCGCCGTACCTCGTCTGGAGGACGATCTTGAGGACGCGGTCCTCGGTGTGCGCGGCAGGCAGGTGCTGTCCGGCAAGGAGGAGTCGAGGCTGGACCTCGGATTGGCGTTCTTCTCGTTCCTGCGGTTGAGGTTCGCCCATGCGTGGCGGGCCCTCGACCGTTCGCAGGTCAATCTTTATGAGCGCAACGCTGGAACGCAGATGCTGGCGCGCCGCCTTGCCCATGTTCTCGGTCTGGTCACGGGGGAGGCGATCAGGATCCAGGTGGGTTCCGATGAGTCCGCCTATCGCGATCTGATGCGTCGCGTTCCTCTTCTTGCGGTTCTTGCCGACGTCCTATCGCGGATGGATGCCGTGTGGGAGCCGATGATGAGGGGGGACCTCGATGCGGCGGTCCGGGTGATGGCCGGGATTCGCGGTGATTCTTCCCCTGACGTATCGGCGATTCCCGTCGTCCGGTGGACGGAGATGACGGTTCTGCTGCTTTCCGGACGCTTCCGCGAGGCCGGCGAGAAGCTTGATGGATTCGACCTGGTCGAGATGCAACGGGCCCACTACGGCGGTGACCTCGCCATGCTCGTCATGCTGCTGGTGCGGCTGCGTCGTCCTGATTCGCTGGCGCGTGTCAGGGGTCGGAATGCGTTTGGTGGCATGAATGAAGGGCATGACGAGGGTCGTCCGACGGTCGGAGAGCCCGACGAGTCGATTTCTGCACTGGATGCGAACACGGATGACGGTGGCGGCCGCTCCGTCGGTGAGGCCATAGGGCGGCTGTATGCGGGTGAGCCGGTGACGGCCGACGACATCCTTGCAGGGTACCCGGGGGGCCTTCAGATGCGGGTCGCGACGATTCTGGGAATGATGGGTGTGGCGGCGGCGATCCGTTCCGGTGATCGTTCCGCGGCCGATTCGCTCTGCCGCGGAATAATCGAGGGCGTTCCGTCGGGGAACATCATCATGACGTTGCGGGTTCTGTCCGTGTCGGACGTCGAGGCGCTCGCCGAGCTCCCCGCGATGCGCAAGGCCATGCACGACGATCTGGCGTTGGCGGCGGCCGTCGCGGAGTCCCCGGAGTGGGCGCATGTTCTTCCCGATACGTCCTCGCACGTGTTGACGGTGGCGCAGCTTGCCGTCCTACGAAGCGCGGCGAAGGGCCTGAGCAACAAGGGCATTGCCGACGATCTGTGTCTTTCGACGAATACGGTGAAGACCCATCTGAGACATATCTATCATGCGCTGGGCGTCTCGAGCAGGGGAGAATGCCTCAGCGAGGCGAGAAGGCTGTCCCTTATCGACTAGGCTCCGTCACTTCGGACGGTTCCAGGTGCGTCCCCGTCTTGTCCTTCATGTTCGGCCCATATCCATCACCCCGGGTGATTATTGGGATGGCCAAAGGTGGCGAGGTGGGTGGTCTCGTCTTCCCCGCGGGTGATTTTCATGATGAAAAGCATCAATTCCGCCTGTTGTTCGATCCACGCCGTAGAAATCCCCAATAGCTTCGAACCTGAACATAAGCCAAAGGGGGCTTGGAAGGTCGGATTCCGCAACGCGGATTCGGACGGCCCCCAAGCATCCCCGGGCATGAAACAGTCACGAGAGAATGCAGGGGATTAACGCATATGGGTCGTCATACGATGAACCGTTTCTCAGGTCCGCGTCACGCCGCGTCGAAGGCGTTGCGGGCGTTCGGGTCGATCGGAAGGCGTGCGAGGGCCGTCATGGCGTCGATCGCCGCTATCGCGATGATGACGGGCATGGTCCTCGTCGCCGGGCCCGCCGCCACGGCGGCCGTTGCGAACGCGGGAATCACCACGACGCTGACGACCAGCTCGGGGAGCTTCGACCGTGATCCGGTCCTCAAGACCGGGGATACGGTGACGCTGAAGGTCTAGTACGACAAGACGACGGTCACCCCGGGCTCCACTGTGACTATCGCCATGGGGAAGGGACTGTCCGTCGCTGCCAACGGCAGCATCCCCGTGCCGGACGGGAACAAGGACGACATCAAATCCATCACGGTCGACGCGGACGGCACCGTCGAGATCACATTTGCGGACACTCTGGACACCAGCTCCTCACAGCAGGCCCTGCTCGACCTGAAATACACGGTCGATTCCGTCAGCACGAGCGAGAAGACGGACGTCACGTGGACCGTCGATGGGACCGCCAGCAGCAAGGCGGTCGTCCTCGTCAAGGACGGTGACACCCCTACCGATGTGACGGACGGCGCATCGAAGAGCCTGTCCGGCTATCTCGGAACGACGGTGACGGTTACTGACGGCAAGGTGTCCGTGA
>NZ_CASEXV010000033.1 GCF_949292005.1 uncultured Bifidobacterium sp.
CCAACCACAGACACCCCTGCCGTCAAGCGACGCCATCATCCCTTCACCCCACCGCGCGTGTCCGCACACATCCGTCCGCACATGTCCGCACGCACTGTCCCACGTGCGTACGCGTCCCCATACCAAGGCTCTCATTCCCGATCATTCCTCACATCCAGCGCCCGTCTCAAGCCCCACCCCCAACGCTGATTGCAAACATTTGATGGTGACGATGGCAGAGGACATGAACCTGAGGGACAATGGAGGCCACACCACCATGAAGGACGGCAGGATGGACGACAATACAATTCACCAATGGCTGATCGACTGCTTCGGCCCGGTCCAGGGGGAAACTGCGTGGGCGCAGTTCTCGCAGCTGCCGATCGAGGTTCGTGAACAACTGATGCGCCAGGACCCCGCGCAACTGCCGAAGCCGGAGGACGTTCAATCCATGATCCAGGCGTTCACGGCAGGCGGACTCAACACACCGTCGGAAATGGAGAAAAGGGTCGAAGAAGGGCCGATCAACACCAAACTGGCACGCACCATCGCGCTTAGAGGCAGCGAGGAGGGTGAGATCTCGGCGATCAGCGCGCAGGACGCCCAACGGGTCCGCAGTGCATGGAGCGAGGCGAATCTCTGGCTCGACACCGCCTGCCACTTCAATCCGGCACCAGGCGAGACCCAAGCGCTGACACGGTCGGGGTGGGTCGACGCGACGCTTGAATCCTGGGCAGGGTTCACTGCACCTGTCGCGAAATCGATGAACGACGCCCTATCGGACGTGCTGTCCAGCCGTTTTGGAGACTCCTTCGATGGACAGGTCACGGGTCTTTTCGCCGGCCCAGTGCCCATCCCCCTTCCCGAGGGGATGTCGAACCCACGACAGCTCATGCAGCTGCTCGGCAACACATCATTCGCCATGCAGCTCGGCCATGCGGCCGGGGAGCTCTCCCACGAGGTCCGCGGAAGCTTCGACCAAGGCATAGCGCTCTGCACCAACCCCGCAGGCGGACTGCTCCTTCAGAACATCGACGAGTACGCGTCGTCGCTGGAGATCGACAAGGACGAGGTCCTCTCGTTCGTCGCAGCCCAAGAGGCCGCGCATGCTCGACTGTTCAACGCGGTTCCATGGCTGATGCCACGCTTCGAGGCCCTGATCGGGAAATACTCACGTGGGGTCGACATCGATCTGGATGCGATGGAGGAGCAGCTTCGCGACGCGCAGGCCATGGATCCCGAATCAATATCGGGCGCCATGAACCTCACGAATGTGGGCATCGCCGACACTCCCGAGCAGACCGAGGCGCTCACCAGTCTCGAAACACTTCTCGCCTTAGTCGAGGGATGGGTCGACGCGGTTGTGTGGCGTGCGTGCATGCCGCATGTCGCGCACATCGAGCAGCTGCGCGAGATGGCCCGACGCGAAAGGGCCATAGGAGGCCCGGCCGAACGAACCTTCGAATCCCTGTTGGGGCTTCATCTCCGTCCCCGCAGAATGAGGGACGCCGCAGCGCTGTGGGAGCGCATCGGAACGCAGAAGGGGCTGGAGGAACGCGAGGCGATGTGGTCGCATCCGGATCTTCTCCCAAGTCTGCCGGATGAGTCGGCCGATCCATCCAACCCCCATCCGGCTCAGGATGGATCGACGGACTCATCCATCGAATCCCCAGCGAGCGACTCCACAAACCGGACAGGCGCGGCCGATTCGGAAATCACGGCGACATCAGCCACAAGCGGAATCGATTGGGATGCGGAGCTCAACAAACTCCTTGACGATGAGAACGGCGGATCGGACGACAATCAACCCGGCGACGACAAACCAGACGACGACAATGACAGGCCCGGCGGCGACAAACCCGGCGAGCTGTCCTGACATCGAGATCGCCGCATGTCATCCGACTGACGGAGCTCACAGAAAACGGCTGGGCTCCCGGACCGATCCACGGCCGTCAACACCGCTGGCATAGGAAAAATGAAGCGAGTCCCTGGCCCGCGTCACAGCCACATACAGCAGGCGTCTCTCCTCCTCAAGCGAATCGCCGCCTGTCGGCCCTCCGTAAGGCATAAGCCCCTCGGAGCAGCCGACGACGAAAACGTGCGCGAATTCCAAACCCTTCGCCGCATGAATCGTGGATATCGTGACGGCTCCCCCATCCACTGGAAGCCCCAACGACTCAAGAGCCGCCCGCCGCGACTCCTCCGTGGAACCGCCCTCATCCCACTGGGCGTCGCGCCTCACCCGGTATCGCAGGCCGACCAGACGCAAGGCGTCGCACACCACAGACTGCTGCGCGTTGATCCGGGTCAGAATCGCGCAATCGGAGGGCCTGACGCCTGAATCGACAAGACGCAGAATGCTCCGTGCCACCCCCTGAGCTTCCTCGTCATCCGTCTCGTATACGGTCCGGGTCACACGCCGCCCCTTGTCCCTGACCGGGGACAGACGGATGTAGTCATCACGATCCGGCGACGCGCCCAGAATCCTATTGGCCCACGAGACCACCTGAGGAGTCGATCGGTAGTCCGTTCGTAGGACGACATCCTCGGAGACGGGAGCGAAATCACGCGGAAACTCCATCAGATAATGGCTTGTCGCACCCGCGAACGAGTAGATGGTCTGCGCGGGGTCCCCCACCACGCACACATTGCGGTTGGTCCCTAGCCATAAACGCATCAGCCGGTATTGCACGGGCGAAACGTCCTGGAACTCGTCGACCGTCAGCCATCCCACATTCCCCCTGATCCTTCGCGCCACCTCAGGGTAAGCGTCCAGAACGTGGCACAGCAGAAGCAGGATGTCGTCGAAGTCTATCCTCCCGCGATAGGACTTCTCCTGCTCATAAGTCGAATACACCTCGACGAACCGGTCCGGACCCAAACCCGCCGGGGGGCGCCGGGACGACGCCGCGCACACGCGCGGATAATCCTCCGGCGCGATCAACGACGTCTTGCACCAGTTGATCTCCGCCTGCACGTCCCGCACATCGGAATCCGGAAGCCCCTCATCAATAAGGACCCTGGCCAGGGAACGCGCGACGAGATCATGCTGGTCCTCGAGGACCCGCGGAAACGGACCATCCGACAGATCCGGCCACACCCGCCGCAGCTGACGCAGCGCGGCGGAGTGGAAAGTGGCGGCGCGCACGGCCTCCCCCACTCCCAACGACGTGAGGCGGGACCTCATCTCCGAAGCCGCCTTGACCGAGAACGTCACTGCTAGAACCTTATCGGGATCCCACAACCCCGAGGCGCAAGCGTAGGCGATCCGCCGCGTGATCGTTCTGGTCTTTCCAGCACCGGCCACGGCGACGATACGAACCGGCCCCTCCACCGAGGTGGCTGCCAGACGCTGATCGTCATCAAGCCCCTCAAGTATTCGTTCAACGTCCTCATGCATGCCTCCATTGTGCCAGCGTGCGCGGTTGCGAACCGGCGGGCGGGGGAATCTGGCAAAACGAAACCGTTGAGGTGTTGCGACACGCCGTGTATTAGTGTGGAGGAGTGACCCAAAGAAGCAAGTTCCTCCTGGCGGCTCTGACATCAGCCGCCAAACCAGAGTTGGTCGTCGCCGGCGTCAGCGACAGCGCGCAGACGAACAGCGAGGATCAACGTCTGGGAATCGATCAGGCCGTCGTCCAGGACAGCGCGGGGACTCGCTATGACGTTCTCGCCACCGACACCGAAATGGGTCGCCAGCGCTTGGGCGCCCGCGTGGCTGCGGCGCAATGCCTCGACAACGCGAAGGAAATCAACGCCCTGAGCTTCTCGGTGGACAAGGTCATCGCCTACGCGGACGGCTCGGACCCCACGGGACCCACGGGAAACCACGCGGTCGTCATCGCCCGGCATCGTCCCGGACGCTCACGCCCGTTGGATCTACTCACCCTCGATGACTGCGAGGCCGTCGGAACCGCCATCGGAGCGGTGCATCGTCTTCCGGCAAGCGTCCTCCAGAATTCACGCTATCCCGTGATCTCCACGGAGCACATCCACTCTCAGCTCGTCGCATGGATCGACAGACTACGTCACGCCGGCCACGTCCCCCATGAGATCACCGACAGCTGGTCACGAATCATAGCCACTGACGGGCTGTGGTCCTTCACCACATGCTTCGTCCACGGCGGCTTCCACAACGGGGACATCCTCTTCAACGGATCGACGATCACGACCATCACCAACTGGCAGGATATGCAGATCAACGACCCCGCGCGCGACCTCGCATGGATCTTCTCCAAATTGGATGATGGGCACCGCAATGCGTTGATGTCGTCATATGGGCGCATGCGCGGCGCGAAACTCGATGGACTGATCATGTTGCGCGCGAATCTGTGGCTGCAGATGGAACAGGTCGGTGGATTCATAGAAGCCCTCAATCACGCCGACAACGCGAAGATCATGGAGTTCAAGGCCCGCGTCGAAAGACTCGCCCACCAGTTGGGAACAATGTCGCCTCACCGCGCCGCCACGCAGGCGCCCCGACATGCATCGCCGAAACCGCCGGTTGTCGGAGCCTCCTCCACAATCACCGTCGGCTCGCTGCTCTCCGACGACCATGACGACAGAACCGCCTCCCGTGACATCGAATCCACACTCATGCCACAGAACAACGAGCCCACCGAGGTCATCTCCCTTTTCGAGCGCGCACACCATGCGACCAACGACCATAGTGAGCGGACCGATATAGGCGAAAGGCCCAGACAGGCCGGCGACAGCGACCAAAACTTCCAAGCCCACCACACCGAGCAGGAGAACGAGCAGGAGAAGCGGAACGATCCTGCTGAGCGGCCCAGCCCTGTCAACCGGTCAAACCATGCCGATCAATCCAGCGCAGCAGATCAGACGAACCAGAGCAAACGAAGCCTCTGGACCTCATCCGATGCGATGAATGTATCCACCAGCTTCAGCCCCGATGACACGTCGCGCACAGTGGTCGTGGAAAGTCCCGTTATGGCCACCGGAGACGGGATACAGCGGACGGACCCGACCTCTGCGACGATACTCATTCCCGAAGTCGACAGCCGACTCAACGCCGAACGCGACGCAAGAGAAGGTCTCACCACCGCGCCACGGGACGCCGGGCCATCCGGCGACGAGGCAAGGTCGTCAGACGGACCAGCGTCCTCAGAGAATACAGCGCCCGCGGAAGACGTGGAGCCGGAGGACGATGACACCAACGACACACTTCGTCGGGAAGCCCCACCCCAGTCGTAATCCCCACACGCCGGCATCAACGGGCGCAGGACGCACATCCGTGTGATGATCAACCAAGAAGACACCAATCCAAGAAGACACCAACAGAAGAACAGGCAAGGATAATCATGGACATTGAATTCGGCATCAGAAACGTCGCCCGTCCCGTCAACTTCACCAGCGACCAGACGGCCGAGGCGGTGAGCGCCGCGATCAGCGATGCGGTCGCATCGCACTCGGTGATTGATCTCACCGACAGCAAGGGCCGCCGCATCCTCGTCCCCTCCGATGCCCTGGGCTATGCGGTCATCGGTTCGGAGACAAAGCACGCGGTTGGATTCGGAGCTCTTTAAAGGGAACCCCACGCTCCATGATCGCGGCCACGGTCTCATCACCGGTGAGATTCTCGCCGAGAAGGTTCGGCTTTCCGGCCCCGTGCCAGTCCGAGCCACCAGTGACCAGCAAACTCCATCGCCGGGCCAGACCAAGAAGCCGCTCACGCTGATCGGCCTGATTGCCCCGATGCCAGACCTCGACGCCGTCAAGACCCGCGTCGACCAACACGCCGAAATACTCGTCCGACAACAACGACGACCCGCGACTTCGGTCCCCGGCATGTGCGATGACGCTGACACCTCCCGCCGCATGGACGGCGGCCACCACATCGGGCGCATAAGGTGACGGCGTGGGAATGTAATAGGGACTTGAGGAGGACAGTATTCCGGAGAACGCCTCGGATCTGTCCGTGCAAACTCCGGCCGCCACAAGCGCGTCGGCGATGTGGGGCCGTCCGATGGTCGTGGCGTCACCCTCATGCGCTTGAGCCACAACAAGATTCCAGGTGATCGGGTAGTCGCGCGACAAGGCCCTTACCATCGCGCGCGCGCGATCCAGCCGCGCTTGGCGCGTTCTGCGAAAAAGCGACTCCATGACCAGGTCATGCGGATCGTATTGGAAAGCCAGCATATGGACCGACACTCCATCCATATCCGATGTGATCTCAGTGCCCAGAAGAACCGGAAGGCCCACGCGCTCGGCCTCGAACATCATGAAAGGCCACCCCACGCAGGTGTCGTGATCGGCGATGGCCACCCCATGCAACCCCGACCGCACCGCCAGATCCGCCAGCTCCCGAGGAGTGCACGTTCCATCGGAGAACACCGTGTGGCAATGGATATCCCATCCCGACGCCGGAGGAGCGGACATTCCAACATTTACGCTGGATGCGGCAAGAATCGACTGAGTCATGGAAACATCGTAAGCTAAGCGGGAGGACGTAGCCAGACGGATTGCCCGCCACACCAGGGATGGTCACGGTGGACGTCATCACAGTCGGCCGCGCTCCAACAACTTTGAACCATTAGCCAAGGACGATGATGACCACGACGACCGCCGAGTCCCCCACCCACGACGCATCCGACCTTCTGGATTCCGAAGATGCCGAAGCACTTGAGAATCACGCCTCCGTGTTGACGGGATGGCGTCATGGTCCCACGTGGACGTATCTGATCATGCTGCTCTCATCCATAGCCGCGCTGATTGTGTCGTTCGTCCTGTCGGCGGAGACCCTGCAGATCGCCCGCCATCCCCAGGAGCTGCTTGGCTGCGATGTCAACAAAGTGCTGTCCTGTTCCACCGTGGCCGAGTCGTGGCAGGCGGAGCTCATCCACTTCGGAGGGTTGAGCTACCCGAACGCATTCTTCGGCATAGCGGCGGAAAGCGTTTTCATCACCATCGCGGTCCTCGGGATAACGCGCATAGCCGTGCCCCGATGGTTCGCCATATGCACATGGCTGGGCGGGCTCGCGGCACTTGCGTACTCATACTGGTTGTTCAGCCAATCCATGTTCGTGATCAATGCCCTGTGCCCCTGGTGCCTGGGGCTTATGTTCGCCACGACGATACAGTTCATGGTGCTCTCCCATGCCACCGTAACCGTGCAGGGAATACCGATGTCTTCTGGATTGAGAAGCTACTATCGTCTTCGGTACGACCTCATGGTCGACGTGGTATGGATTCTGGCACTCATAACCCTCATCCTCGTAAAGGATGGCGCGGCGATCTTCGCCTGACGTGTCGGTTCCGGCACCCTCTAGTATCGACACGGTCCGGCACTGACATCACACTGACATCACGTCACTGACATCACGGATTTGTCTCACGATCCGCGGAATCTTGCCTTAGAAAAGCTCCACCCGTGCAACGATCGTCGCGGATCCTGTCAGACTCACCGCGTTGTCAGACACGTCGACGCGGAGCGTCCCGCCCCGCACCGTGATGTCCCATGACCTCACGCCTGTTCGCGAGCGCAGCACGACCGCAGTTGCGCACAGACCAGTTCCACACGACAGAGTCTCGCCGCAACCCCTTTCATTAACCCGCATCGTGGCCCGTCCCACAGCCGGATCCGCGGACTGGCATCCATCCGCCGGCATCGCGTCGACACGCACGAACTCGACATTCTGATCCGACTCGATGACCGGCTCCACAACAGGCTTGTGAACGAGGTCAAGCTCCTCGACCGATGGGAGGTCGGACACACCATCATCGACAACGGCGACCACATGGGGATTGCCCATATCGACGAAAGTGCCCGATGCCGACCCCGCGGACCCGGGAATCGTGACACGGTAGCCGTCGGAGTCGCCCATATCCCACGCGCCCATATCCACGCGGAAGACATCACGACCGTATGGAGGCACGTCGCCCAGATAGGTCAGAATCTTCACGCCGGCACGGGTTCCCAAAGCGAATGAGGATCCCACGGTGGAGGGCATCATTCCACGCCGCTGCGCGAATAGGGTGATCGCCCGGGTGCCGTTTCCGCACATCTCGGCCACCGACCCATCGGCGTTGCGGTAGTCCATGAACCACCGCGCGGACGCATTCGCGCACTCTCCCAGCATGGAGGACGACATGTCAGCGACATGCTCGGGATGGGTCAACCGCAGAAGGCCGTCGCCCCCTATCCCCCTATGCCTGTCGCAGAGGAACCGCACCTCATCGGCAGTGGGATCGTAACGTCCCTCGGAATCCTCGTACACAACGAAGTCGTTGCCCGTCGCATGGGCCTTGTAGAGGGTGTCGGGAATGCTCATACCCCGACAATAGACCCGTCGCGTCACAGTGGCCTCACGCCTACCGCGTAGCATCCCAAGGGGTAGTCTGGATGAACGGCTCAAAAAAGGGGGATCGCTATGTCATCGACGGCACCAATCGGCGTTTTCGATTCCGGTTTGGGTGGACTGTCGGTGGTCAGACAGATTCGTCACGGCCTCCCCCATGAGCGGATCCTCTATTACGGCGACTCGGCCAACGCACCATATGGCACACGCCCACCCGAGGAGGTGCGGTCACTGGCCCTCGGAGTCGCCCGACGGCTTGTGGACCAAGGCGCCAAGGCGATGGTCGTCGCCTGCAACACGGCGACGTCCGTGGCGATCGACCATCTTCGCGACGTCTTCGACATTCCCATCATCGGCATGGAACCCGCATTGAAAGTGGCCTGTGACCAAGGACATGGATCGTCGCAGAAGGTCATAGTCGCCGCCACCCCTCTGACGCTGAGGGAAAGCAAGTTCGCGGCGCTGATGAAGCGCTTCTCCCGGACCAACATCATTCTCAGGCAGCCCTGTCCCGACCTCGTGCGGATAGTGGAGGAAGGGCAGCTGGACGACCATGAGCTTGTCGACACGACGCTGCACCAGTATTTCGACGCCTATAACCTTGACACCGTCGACTCCGTGGTTCTGGGATGCACCCATTTCGTGTTCTTCCGCAACGATTTCCGCCGCCTGCTTCCCAGGACGACCGCAATCATCGACGGGAACAAGGGAACGGCGCATCATCTGTCGGTTGTCCTCGAATCACTCGGGCTGATGGCTCCCGAAAACCAGAGGGGCGGAACGCAGGTGAGCAACTCGAATCCATCACCGGCATTGAAGCGACTGTCGCAGGACCTTCTCGAACGGCCGCTGTGAACCGCAAGCCCTCGGGTGCTCCCCTGAAGATAGACACCACAGCGGGGGATACCACAGCGGGAACGCGCATCTTACGAAAAAGAACGCCGAACGACGATCAGCGTCGCGCCAAAACGGCATCGCACGGAAACAAGCAGAAAAGAGGTTGATATGTCAGGAACCGCGCTTATCGATGTGGGTGGAGGATACCGTGCCATCTATGGAGCGGGAGTCATGGACCGCTGTCTGGATGATGGGATCTCCTTCGACCATTGCTATGGAGTCTCCGCCGGAAGCGCGAATATGACGTCCTTCATAGCCGGGCAGGTCGGGCGGTCGCACCGCTTCTACACGGAATATTCGTTCCGCAAGGAGTACGCCAGCCCCAGCAACTTCGTGAAAGACCACAATTTCGTCGATCTGGACTATGTGTATGGAACGCTGTCGAACCATGATGGCGAGTACCCATTGGATTATGAGGCGTTTCACGCCAATCCCACCAAATTCACCGTGGTGGCCTGCGACGCGCGGGACGGTTCGGCCAAGTATTTCACCAAAGAGGACGTTGGATACGACGACTACGACATCATGAAGGCTTCATCGGCGGTTCCTGTGGCATGCGAACCGTATGTCATCGGCGGAGTGCCGTACTTCGACGGCGGAATCGCGGATCCGGTGCCCGTCCGACGGGCGCTGGCCGATGGATACGACCGCATCGTCGTCGTCCTGACAAGGCCGAAGGACGTTCTGCGTGAGCAGCGCAAGGACGTGGGACCCTCGCGAATCCTGGCCCGAACTTGGCCTGCGGCGGCGACACAACTCCTGAACCGCTACCGGCTGTACAACGATGAGGTGGCCCTTGCCAAGAAATACGAGAAGGACGGCACCGCACTGATCCTCGCTCCCACGGACCTTTTTGGACTGTCAACGCTCACGAAAAGCTTCGAGGGTCTGGAACGCATGTACCGGCAGGGTTACGCGGACGCCGACAGGATCGCGGACTTCCTGGCGCGCTGACTCAGAGGCGCGTGGAAACCCCAACCGTCTGCCTCCGCATGGTGACGGCGGTTTCGTAGGACACCATGCGAATCCGCTGGCACCATGCGAAACATGCGAAAACCGCCCCCATCCCCATGGAACTCAGGGGGTGGGGGCGGTTCTTATCGTTGTGGAGCTTGGTCGCGAGGGTTTCTGACTTAGTCCTGCGAGTGCTTGGCGGCGTCGTTACCCGTCAGAAGCGCCTGTGTGATCTGATTGTAGAAGTCCTGATATCCGCCGGGAGTCGAGGATGGAAGCACGACGGTCTTCGCGTTGGGCGATTCGCTGAGCGAACGGATCACGTCGAGATACTGGTTGAACAGCACGACGTTGTTCACGTCGGAGATGCTCATCCCCACGGCCTGAAGGCTTTTGATCTGGTCGACGATGCCGTTCGCGATCTCACGACGGTAGTTGGCCTGCCCCTCGCCCTGAAGCCTGTTCTTCTCGGCATCGGCCGCGGCCTGCGTCTCGATCTGAATCCTCTGGGCCTCCGCACGCTGACGGGTGGCCTCCTTCTCGCGCTGGGCGGCGTTGATGGAGTCCATGGCGTTCTTGACCTGCTGGCTGGGGTCGATGGAGGTGATAAGCGTTTTCACGACCGTGAATCCAAATCGCGACATCTCATTGCCCACCGTGCGCTGCACGTCCGCGGCCACATCATCCTTGCGTGCGAAGGCGTCGTCGAGATTCAGACCCGGAATCGCGGATCGGAGCGCATCCTCCATATACGAGCGCAACTGTCCCGCCGGATCGCGCAGTTCATAGAAGGCTGTGGCGACGTTCTCCGGATTCACACGGAACTGCGTGGAGGCCACCACGGTGACGAAGACGTTGTCCAGCGTCTTGGTCTCCAGCTGGACGTTGAGCTGGCTGACGCGCATGTTCGTCTTCGTCGCGATGTGGTCGACTACGGGAATCTTGACGTGGAAACCGGCGTACTGAACCTTGTGAAACTTCCCGAAACGTTCGATGATGAACGCCTGCTGCTGGGGCACGATGTACATGCCCGCCGCGACGACCACGACGAGAATGACGAGAATGGTGATAAGAACAGGCATGACGGTCTCCCTTGGCTGTGTTTCCTTGACGCGCGGATGAATGACCGCGCAGACCGTTGTCAATCCTATCAGCCGGCAGTCATCCGTCATCACTCTCCGACAAGATCGTGCAGAACCCGTATGGACAGATCGGCCAGAAAGCACGCTCCCGATGGTATGGCCCGGGGGTCCGGCGCGAAAAGAGGCGAATGAATCACATGCGGTGGGAACTCCGCGCTGGCCGCCCCCAGATGGACGAACAGACCAGCCGCCCCCGTCCATTCGTCATCACGACAGAGGTAGTACGAGAAGTCCTCCCCTCCCAGCGTCGCAGGAGAAGCCACGGACAGCAGTCCCGACGTCTCGGCCACTTCACGGGCGGCTGCGGCCAGTCCGGAATCGTTGATCACCGAGGGCGAGCTCGGCGTCCACGCAACATCGGCATGGGCCCCGAACGCCTGCGCGGTGAGTTCCGATACACGCAGAATCCCCTGACGGATCCGATCGCGGTCATCCACATCCGCGGTCCGGACGGTTCCTTCGAGAAAGGCCGTCGAGGGGACGACGTTCCACGTGTCGCCCGCCTCCAGATGAGTGACCGTGAGAACATGCGGGTGGACGGGATCGACCTCCTGGGATGCGAGATTCTGCAACGCGGTCACGATCGCGGCGGCCACCGACACGGGATTCACGCCTTTGTCCGGATGGGCGGCATGCGTTCCATGACCGGTGATGTCGATGCGGAACTTGTCCACGGCCCCCGACACTGCACCGGAACTGATGCCAATCTGGCGGACATCCAACGCGTCGGTGTCATGAGTTCCAAGAAAGACGCGAACATCGTCAAGGACGCCGGTGCGACGGACCGCCACGGCGCCAGTGGGATGCTCCTCATCCGCCCTGACCTCCTCGGCGGGCTGGAACACGACCTTGACGTCCCCGGCCAGTTCGTCGGAGCGTGAGTTAAGAAGAACGGCGGCGCCCAGCGCGACCATAAGGTTCACATCATGGCCGCAGGCGTGCATGACTCCAGGATTCTCGGATGAGTACGCCAAACCCGTTCGCTCATCCAATGGAAGCGCGTCGATGTCTCCTCGGATGGCGATCACCGGAGTGCAGGCGGAAGAACCGGCCGTCTGATCATTGGTGGAACAAGGATGATGAGACGAATGCGATCCACGGCCGCGGATAATGGCCACCAGACCGGTTTCCAATCCCGAATCAAGTATCTCTATTCCGTGATCCTCCAAAATGGCCCTGATTCTGGCCGTGGTCGCCACCTCGTCATATGACAGCTCCGGATGGCGGTGGAACCAGCGGTAATCGGCCATAAGCGCATTATCGAAGGTGACGTCGGCTTTATCGGTCATTGAATCCTTTTCCCTCATATGCAGAGGCGATGGCCTGGCACAATAACACTATGGCTAATTCACGAACAAACATGGCGTAAACAATGCTTTGATGTTGACAATATGACGCATATTAGCATTTTCAGAAATATGCTTGTTAAAAGCAAATAATCAGAAACGTCTGTTTAGATA
>NZ_CASEXV010000034.1 GCF_949292005.1 uncultured Bifidobacterium sp.
CACCGACATAGGGGCCGTATCGACCAAAACATAGTCATACTGCTTCTGAGCCTGTTCCATAAGCTCGGTCATCAGAACGGAATTGAGAAGTATGCTCGCGTTTGCGACACGACGGCCCGCAGGGAGTATGTGCAGATTGGCCCGCCAATACGGCTGGACGACCTCTCTCGGCGTCGCCTGCGCCGACAGTATCTGAGACAGTCCGACGTTACCCTCGATATCCAATCCTCGTGCGACCGATGGATGCCTCAGATCCGCATCGATAAGGAGCACCGTCTTCCCCTCCTCGGCCAGAGCGGCCGCGATGTTGATGCACGTCGTGGTCTTCCCCTCCGCAGGACTTGACGATGTGATGATGAGAAGATGTCCACGTCCGGCCTGCCGGGTGGTGAGAAACGAGATGTTCGAGCGGATCCGTCTGAAGTCCTCGGCTTCGACACTGGCCGGATGCCCGACCACCGCGGCGGTCTTCTCCATCAGAATATCCGCCCTCGGCACGCTTCCCAGCGAAGATACGCCGCTGATCTCCTTGACCTCATCGACATCGTCCATCTTGGTGCTCGACATGTCCTTCACCAGAGCGACGGCGATGGCAAGGACCAATGCCAGAACAAAACCGGCTGCAAGATAGAGCGGAATTTTCGGCACGCTGGGCGAATCCGGCACGGACGCCGGCTGGACCACGCTGAGTTTGATCAGGGACGTGTCGCCGTCGCCTGAATACAGCGTGGATGATATCCGCTCGGCGAGATTGTTCGCCACACTGTTGGCTATTCTGGCGGAAAGCGCCGCATCTCCGTTTTCCACGGAGATGTCGACCATGAATGTGTTCGTGGGATTGGTCGCCGTCACCATGTCCGCGAGCTCATCAACTGTCACATCGAGATTGAGATCCGTGATGACCGGTTTGAGAATCGCCTGCGTTTTCACCAACGACGGATACGTCTTTATCTGGGTCGACAGGTAGGACGCGCCCGAGTTCATATCGGACGACGACTGTTGCGATCCCGACTGACTGGAATAGGATGCGAAAATCTCAGCGGTGGCCGTGTATTTCGGTGGCATAAGAAACGTCACCGCCGCGACGGACACGAAAACCACGAGAAACGTGATCAGCACCGTGACACGTCTTTTTTTCGCTATGCTCCACATATCCGCCAAAGTCACGGTGCCCTCGTTTCTCCCCAAAAACCAAACAGCTTACAATTGTATCATTATGTCGGAACCGTCGCGGTCCGGCAGGCGCATGCTTAGCAGCATTGTTCTGATCGCCTGATTTGTTTCGTCCGCGGCTTGCTCAAAATATTCGAAATCACGACCATAGGGATCGGAAATATCCTCGTAGCGATCGATATGCGCGCGTATCAAGGGTGCTTGTCCGACGACCGACAGAATTCTCTCGGAGATGGTCAGTCCCTTTACCATCCCGCGATCTGCGCAGAAACCGCACATCGCGGCGAATTCGGTGAGAACGAAGGTTCGCCGCACGACCGAAGGGGCGAGAGCGACGATATCGCGCCGCTGACCGCGTTCAAAGCAGAGTATGAGGTCGGTGGGCTCGGTCATATCCTTTGTCAGGCGGCGGGATCGGAATGAGTCCGAATCGATTCCCACACCGGCCAGCAGACGGCCGCTGGAAGGATCTATCATATGCCCGGGAAGGCCTCTGGTCCCCGCGCTCTCCACAAGAATCGAGGTCCGTTCAAGATACCGTCTCAGCAGAAGCTCCCCCAACGGGGAGCGGCACACGTTACCTGTGCAAACGACGAGAATCCTCATGGCCGTCATTTCTTCTTGATCTCGCATGAGGCCGTGTCATAGACGATTCCCGAATTGACCCATCCCATGGGCGTCTGGTCCAGCCGCAGATCCGCCGTGGACTTTGTGGAGGTGGTTACGGTGAAGGATATGGTCGCATCGGCGCCCGGCGACATGGTTATCACGCTGGCATATATCTCTTTGCCGTTAAGCGTCGTATGTTTCACCGCGGTGGACGTGCCGTTGATTGACAGGTTCTTGATGCTTCCGCCCTTCGGGGGGTAGATCAGGGTTTTCTCGATCGCCGCCCCTCCACCTCCGACCGAGGAATCGTTTCCCGTGATGTAGGTCGACAGGGAAGACGCCTCCTTTGATGTCATGGTGTTCTTCATCGTATAGGTGACCTGATAGGTCTGCGACCCGTCGGCATTGCACGACTGGCGTACGACCCGCGAGGTGCGGTGGACGTACCAGTCCATCTTCGATGGTGACTGTTCGGTGACGTACACGCCCACGGAGGGGCTCTGCTCGCTGTTAGGCGTGGACGCGGTGAAACCGGCCGCGGCTATGCTTTTCTGAGTTGACGTGTCGAAGGCGTAAACCGACAGATGCCGCCCTTCGGCCATGGAGCTCATGATCTTGCTTATGGTCATGAGCTTGGAGAACCTCATATTCGAAAACGCGCTGCTCATCGCGCTCTCCGCAACGAGTTGGAAAAGTCCGTCCTGCTGGGAGACCGGATAGTCGATGTACACGGTGTTGAGGAGGAACTGGGCCGTGTTGCTTCCAGTGAGCACACGACCATCAGGAAGGGTGATATTCCCGGTGGCGCCCACCAGCTCCTGAAGGACGACGGGATCGATCAGAACGACGCCGTCAAGCGTGGTCTTGGACCCCCACGGCGTGCTTGTCCATATGGTTTTCATGGCCTCAGCGACGCGCGACGTGTCGGGGTAGACGGCCGAGTCCCTGATGTCGAAGGACATGGACAACGGA
>NZ_CASEXV010000035.1 GCF_949292005.1 uncultured Bifidobacterium sp.
CAGGCCCTCGCGCAGATGGCCGTCGACCCTGCGCTTGTTGATTCGATCTCCTCTCTCATCACCTCGGGTAAAACCGCGGCCAGGGCCACTTTCGAGGGCTTTGCCGGTTTTGAGAACACGCTGTCGGCTTTGGGTGGGTACATGGCCGAGCGTGCCGGGGATCTGCATGATGTCGGCCAGCGCGTGATCGCCGATCTGCTGGGGGTTCAAGCTCCAGGCGTCCCCGCGAGTGACAAGCCGTTCATTCTCGTGGCGCGGGATCTGTCCCCCGCCGACACCGCGGCTTTGGATCTGGACAAGGTCCATGCGATTGTTACCAGTGAGGGCGGCCCCACCAGCCACACAGCCATTCTTGCCAGGGCACGGGGAATAGTCGCCGTCGTTTCCGCTCAGGAGGCCGAGTCGTTGTCGACGGGGGACACCGTCATCGTGGACGCGGCGCGTGGAAGCGTGACCGTGAATCCCTCGCAGGACGAGATTCGTCAGGCGCAGGCGGCCAAGGCGCAGGCTGCCAAGGCGAAGGAGCTTCGGGGACAGCCCGGGGCTCTCAAGGACGGGACGACCATCCCGCTTCTCGCCAACGTCGGCAAGCCCGAGGACGCGGATGCCGCTTGGGAGTATGGTGCCGAAGGCGTCGGGCTTTTCCGTACGGAGTTCCTGTTCATCGGCAACGAGGAGCCGCCGACCGTCGATGAGCAGACCGAGGCCTACGCGCGCCTTCTTTCCCGGTTCCCCGGCCGCAAGGTCGTGATTCGTATGCTGGATGCGGGCGCCGACAAGCCGCTGCCGTTCCTGACGCCCGAGGACGAGCCGAATCCGGCTTTGGGACTGCGTGGCCTGCGAACGTTGCGCACGCATATGCAGGTTCTGGAGGACCAGCTTGAGGCGCTTGCCCGGGCCGACGCGAAGACCGATGCCGATCTGTGGGTTATGGCGCCGATGGTCGCCGACGAGCACGAGGCCGATTATTTCGTCAGATTGGGCAAGTCCAAGGGACTGAAACGCGTCGGGGCGATGGCCGAGGTCCCCTCGATCGCGTTGATGGCCGACAAGGTCGCCAAGGTCGCGGACTTCGTGTCGATAGGGACGAACGATCTCACCCAGTACACGATGGCCGCGGACCGCACTCTGGGTTCGGTGTCCAACTACCAGACCGCATGGCATCCGGCCGTGCTGCGCGCCATCAAACTCATAGCGGATGCGGGTAACGCGAACGGGATGCCTGTCGGCGTGTGCGGTGAGGCCGCGGCCGATCCGGATCTCGCCGTGGTTCTCGTGGGACTGGGTGTGAACTCGCTGTCCATGACCCCAGTGGCCTTGGATGATGTCCGTGCCGAACTGCGCAACCACACCATGCAGGAGGCTCGTGACATAGCCGCCCGCGCGTTGGACGGGGAGTTCTACCATCCGGCGTGGTGAGCGAGGCGGCACAGTGACCTGTTGTGATTTTTGATGGGCGGCGGGGCGGGCGGTTGTCCCGTCTCCGCCGCCATTGCGCTTGTGGCCTATCGGGTTTGGTGTTTATTCGGACTGTTATCCATTCGGCCTGTTATCCATTCCGTGGAATACTGGAGGCATGAGAATTTCCGCGGATTTCACTGTCATTCCCGATTCATACGCCAAACGGGCCCCCGGCGAGAATCGCGTGGAGGGGGTTCCCGTGGTCTCGTTCCCCTTCTACATCGACGAATTGTCCCCGTCCGCGCATTATCTGCATTGGCAGATGGTCGATCCCGACTCGATACCCGTCTGCGGATTCGAATGGATTCACTGGTCCGTGGCTAATGTCCCGGTGGACGCGTTGATGTATGACTTCAATGATTCGCACGCACTGTCCATCCCCGCGGATTTCTCACGATCGATGCCGTCGATGATTCCCGAGGCCAGCCAAGGCCGAACCTCGCGTGGTGGCTCCCTGGTGGGCGGAACGAACCCCGCGGTGACCATGCGCTACAACGGCCCGCAGCCGCCGGACCGCGACCATGAGTATCTTCTCGATGTCTGGGGAACGCAGGAGCCGCTGCCCGGTCTCGCTCAGGGATTCTGGCTCAATTCACTGCACCACGCCATAAGGGACTATCGTGGTCCGGTTGACCAAGGCGGATTGGCGCTGATCGGCGCACGGTAGGCGGAATGGCTCGGTAGACGATTGGGTGTTCCCCCTCGGGGACGATCACGTCGTGAAAGGAATGACCGGATATGGCATGCACAACGATTCTCGTCGGCAAGGACGCAAGCTACGACGGATCGACAATCATCGCGAGGAACGAGGATTCCGCGAACGGGGAGTTCAACCCCAAGCGCTTCGTGGTCGTCGAGCCTCAGGATCAGCCGCGCGGGTACCGGAGCGTTCTGTCCCACCTGAGCATCGGCCTTCCAGATGAGCCTCTGCGCTACACCTCGGTTCCCAATGCGGATCTCAAGGAGGGCGTGTGGGGCGAGGCGGGGGTCAACTCCGCGCAGGTTGCCATGAGCGCCACAGAGACGCTCACCACGAACGAGCGCGTGCTCGGCGCGGACCCGCTGGTGGAGTTCCAGCCGGCGCGAGGCGTGGAGGGCGAGGACGGGTACAGGCCCGAAGTGGCCGGGGGGATTGGTGAGGAGGACTTCCTCACCATCGTCCTGCCATATATCCACTCCGCTCGCGAGGGGGTGGAGCGGCTTGGTTCCCTGTTGGAACGCTACGGAACGTATGAGATGAACGGTGTGGCTTTCAGCGACGTCGACGAGATCTGGTGGCTTGAGACCGTCGGCGGACACCATTGGATCGCGCGGCGCGTGCCGGATGACTCCTATGTGACCATGCCCAATCAGCTCGGCATAGACGAGTTCGACATCGAAGACGCTCTGGGGGAGCGGGAATCCCACATGTGCTCGGCGGATCTCGCGGAGTTCATCGAGGACAACCATCTGGACCTTGCCGTCGAATCGACCTCGCCGTTCAATCCCCGAGACGCGTTCGGCTCCCATTCGGACTCGGATCATGTCTACAACACCCCCCGGGCGTGGTTCATGCAGCGTTTCCTCAATCCTTACGACGAGATGTGGGATGGTCCCGAGGCCGACCATCGTCCGGACAGCGACGACATCGCGTGGGCGCGTCAGCCCGAGCGCAAAATCACCATCGAGGATGTGAAATACGTTCTCAGCTCGCACTATCAGGGGACCCCTTTCGACCCCTATGGTTCCCAGGGGGATGAATCGACGCGGCACATGCTTCGCCCGATTGGAATCAACCGTCAAAGCCAGCTCGCGGTGATCCAGATTCGTCCCTATCGTCCGGAATCCAGCAGAACCATCCAATGGATGGCCTACGGATCGAATCCTTTCAACGCGCTTGTCCCGTTCTACGCGAACGTCGATGGCACCCCCGCCTACCTCGCCGACACCACCACGAGGGTGACAACCGAGAACCTCTACTGGGAGAATCGCATCATCGCGGCTTTGTGCGACGCGCGCTTCTCCGACACGGCGAATGCCGTCGAACGCTATCAGGAACAGGTGGGAGGACTGGGGCACCGCTTCATCGCGGATACCGACGCGCGGCTGGAATCCGAATCTACCGGTGCCGGCGATGACGCGGCGGTGCGCGGTGTTCTCACGCAGGCCAACCAGCGCATGGCCGACCAGTTGCGCGAGCGGACCGACGCGTTGCTCGATGAGGTCCTCTACACGACGAGTATGCGCATGCGCAACGGGTTCAACCGCTCCGACCACTAAGATACGCAGCCGCCGCAAGGGCTCGGAGCGACGTGGAATACGGATCCATGAAGGTGCGTCCATGTGCGGCGGCTTATGCCCGGTGTGTCCTCCTGTCGAGAGGGATGGGGGGTTGTGGCATGACCCGACACTAGGATGAGAATGTCCCGATGGCTCCGATGGTTTTGGCGGGGCTTTGGGCGGCGGCAGGCACATCTAGGCAGGGAGACCATGACTCTTATCGATCGTTTCACCGCTGATTATGGCGCGGTCCAGAAAATCGACGCATTTGCGTTCCTCAAGCATCTTGAGGACAACCCCGACGCATCCCGCAAGCACGGCAAAGTTGTTCTCGTCACTGCCGACACCCCGTTGAAGGCGTCGCGCGGTGAGGGGAAGACCACGACGACCATAGCGTTGATCGACGCCTTGCGCTCGCGTGGAATCGACGCCGCGGCCGTGCTACGTCAGCCCAGCATGGGAATCACCGCCGCTGGCTCCAAGGGCGGCGCGTCCGGGGGTGGGAAGGCGTCATTGACGCATCCCGAATTGGTCGACTGGGGTCTGTGCGGGGAGATGGCCGCGATCGCGGCCGCCCAGAACCTGCTTGTGTCATTTGCCGAGAAGGCGGTGGACGAGGGGCGCCTTGACGAGATCCTCGTCCCGCGCGTTTCCGAGGTTCCATCGCGGTCGTTGCGTCAGATCGCAGTGGACCGCGGGAAGGGTGACATCCCCGAGCGCGTTGTGCTGACACCGACATGCGAGCTGATGCAGATCGTCGTTCTGTCGCGTTCGATGGAGGAGATCTCCGCGCGGGTGGGGGCGATGATCGCCGGAACCAAGGATGGAAAACCGGTTGTTTTCAGAGATTTCATCGATTTGTGGAGAATAACCAATATTCTGGGCGATGCCGTCAAACCGGCGGCGACGAGAACGGTGGGGGGGTCGCCGGTGTACGTCCACGGAGGTCCCTTCGCGAACGTTTCGATCGGAATCCCGACCCTGGTCTCGGTGGAGATGGCCTGCGCCCTTCATGATGTAGTCGTCGTGGAGGCGGGATATGGGACCGATGCCGGCGCCCAGAAGTGGTTGGACATCGCCTGCCGTGAGTATGGGGCCCAGTGGCCGTCGGCCGCCGTCGTTGTGACCCGAGCGACGACGTGGCGTGACGACCCGGCGCTGAGCTGGCGTTATCCGTTCCATGTGAGGCGTCTTGAGGGACTGGGAATACCAACTTTCCCGCTTATCAACCTGTGGAGCGGAGAGGACGATCAGACCGACTCTCTACGCGGAGCGGCCCATGATCTGGGATTCCGTGAGCCGGTCGTCGGAAATCTTTTCCGTGATGGAGGCGACGCTTTGGCGCCTCAGCTTGATGATTTCGTCGATGCGGTCACGTCCTCGGACACGGGTGATTCACAGGTCGATAGCCACAAGGGGATGCCCGTGGTCGAGGATGTCCGATGGGTGGCAAATAGCGCTTATGGGGTTCCCGCGGAACGGGTTGTGGCACGCGCGGGCTTCGAGGAGTCGCTTGCCCGAGCCGCTCATCTGATGGATGGAGTCGGTGGAGACATCGACGATCTCGCTCTGGTCGCAGTCAAGTCCCCCGCGACGATGACCGATGACGATTCTGCGCCGGAGGCCTCGCGCACTGTCACTCTGAAGAAGGTCGAGATTCACGCTGGAGCGGGACTGGTTCAGGTCAACCTCACGACATCGTTGACCACTCCGATGCCGAAAATCGTTTAAGACGATTGGTGGTGGTTGGTGGTGGCCGTGGTCGGAGACGGCCACCACCGAAGTCGCTTCCCGCCACCGCGACCGCCATGGTGGGACTGGTGTCCGTGGCGGGGGCAACGGTCAGAAGTTCGAGCCGTTCCATCCCCAGTCGGTCGTCGCCGTGTAACGGATGTAGGCCCGATCCTCCGGGATTCCAAGCTCGGACTTCAACGCGGCCATAATGTCGTGCGTCAGACGCTCCCATGCGGTTCCCGGGACGCTGGAACCGAACACGTTGACCTCGACGTAGGCGGCCGGCTTGTCATCGGTGCCCGCGAAGTATATGGGCATATTGTCCTCGAATGGGCACATCAGCCATCCCTCGGATTTTCCGGGAACCGCGGTTATCGCCTTTCCATAGGCGGTTTTCAGGGCTTCCCTCTGGGCCGGGGTGGTTGTGACGGACACATGCGTGTGGATGACGGGCATGGAATCTCCTTTGTGTTGTTGTGTTATTGTGTTCCTGCTTTGTCGGCACTCTTGGTTTTCCCGTGCGAATCGTGCGCTGCGCGGACTATTCCATCGTAGTTCGTGCTTGTGATGCGGACGGATTGGACAAATCTGCGGGAATTCACATGGCATAATATCCGGGCTGTCAGGCGAGTCGTGTTCAATGTCTTCTCGTGAAGACACTGATAGCGCAGTTGGTCAAGTTCGGTCTTGTCGGGGTCGTGGCCTTGGTCATCGACATGGGGATTCTCAACCTTCTCGTAGGCTTCTTCCACATGCACAACGTGCTGGCGGGGTCGATATCCTTCCTTGTGTCGCTTCTATTCAACTATGTGGCCAGCATGAGATACGTGTTCACCCACCGTGAGGACATGGCTCGCTGGATGGAAATGGCGGTTTTCTTCGCATCCGCCGCGATCGGTCTGGTGATTAACGACGCGATCATCTGGATGAGCACGTTCGGCATGAACCGTGACGCGATGCTCACGCAGCACACCCAATATTGGATTCGCACCAACATCGGGAAGCTTATCGCAACGGTTGTCGTCGCGGTCTGGAACTTCATCATTCGCAAATGGCTGTTGGATGACAAGCGCACCAATGCCATGAATGTGCTGAGACCCAGCTCTCGACGTCTGACCCAGCAGGAGATGGATGAGAGATGGGAGCGCAGCTTCGCCCACCGGCTGGGGGAGTGGTCGCTGACGCACACGCCCCAGGGTTGGCCGCGTTGATTGTCGAAATGCCACAGAGGGGTGTCGATCTGATCATTCTGTTGGCGGTTGGGCGTGATTTGCGTTCGTTGGGCGGGTCTCCTCGGTATCTGAATCCAGAAATGGCCTTATATCAACCCTCGCGAAACGGGATCTGAAGATACCCCGCCCAACGAACGAAGAATCTGCCCAACGACGACACGATAAGCATCGGGTCGGGGGTATGGGAACATTCGAATCGACAGTGTGGGGCGAAATGACCATTGGGATGCAATTGTGCCACAAATTGCATCCCATGACCGCCATTGGCCATACGATTCGCTTCACGTTCCAGCTCTAGACGCTCACCTCGGTAAGCACAGGTGACTCGGTGCCGCTTTTGATCTGCCTGAGCCCCACCAGCGCGATGGCCAGCGAGCCCAAAGCCAGGACAGTGGCGACAAGGAATCCTCCGTGCGATCCCATCCGGTCTATGAACACTCCCGCTATGGCCGATCCTGCGGACCCGCCGATCGCGTTCATGGCACCCATCCAGGCCATTCCCTCAGTGAAACGGCTGGGAGGAACAAGATGCAGCATGAGCTGGTTGCCATTGATCCACGTGGGTGCCTGTCCGACGCCGATTATGAGATAGATGATCATGATCACCCACAGATGTCGTGCGAACATGAACGATCCCAGTCCGATATTGACCATCGCGAGACAGATGTAGAAGCGCTTCCACAAGGGTGTCATCCAGTTGCGCGCCCCATACACGATGGCTCCGAGGAGTGAGCTGAAGGAGAAGCACGCGAACACGAAGCCGGTGTATTGCTTCATGTTCTGTTCGGTGGCGAATGCGATGATCGATATTCCGGCGGCGGATTGGAAGGATCCCAGACCGAACCATGTGGCGCAAACCGCGATGAGACCCGGTCCCCAGATGGACGCAAGCTTGGCCTCGGGCGAGGAAGCGCGGGCGGCGCCATCGACGGATGAAGTCTCCTGATCTTTGTCGCCATTCGTGGACGGCGCGAGGTCGGTGGTGTCGCCACGAGCGAGCGCATCGGCCCTCTCCTGCATCGCCGTGGCCTTAAGTGCTTCCCGTTCACGGTATTGGGCCCTGGTGAGGCCCGCCCGTCGAGCGAGTTCCGTTTGAGACGGGGGCTCGGTGGAAAGTTCGGTGAGGAACATGAGCGCCCCGGTTACCACGCACAGTCCGGTCACCGAGAATGCGAGCATCCCTGATATGACGGCCAGCGTCGAGGAGAGGGGATTGCCGATGATCCACATGCACTCGTCCAGCACCCCCGAGAGGGATAGAGCGCGATCGGTGCGAATCCTGTCGCCTGCGAGAAGATGTGTCCAGCGTCCGCGGCTCATCGCGCCCCATGGTGGAATCGCGGCGAGGAAGGGCGTGATGCAGAAGAGTATCCACTCGGGGACCCGTGCGCTGATGCACGAGGACAGGGCGATGGCCGCCGCCAGCCACACGATGATGGTGGGTATCGAGACCTGCCGTTGGCCGAAACGGTCGACAAGGCGTCCGAGGATCGGTCCTATCACCGCTAGGGCGATGGCCTGCACGGCCGTGAGCTCGCCGGCAAGCGTGTAATTGTTGTAATAGTGCTGGACCGAGATCGTTATGGTCATTCCGACCATGGGAAAGGGCATGCACGCGATGACAGCACCGACCGCGAACCGCGCGGTGTGCGGAATTCGTAGGAGTTCGGCATAGCCGCCGAAAACGCGTGATCCAAGCTGACGGATTGTCAGAATGGCTGTTGGAGTCATGTGTGTCTTTCCCGGTTTTGTCCGTGTACGTCTCTTTTGTCTTTTGTGCTGCGTGCCGGTTGTTGTGTGCCGTGGGCGGGTGCATTGCGGGTCTCGCGCATGCGGCGCCGTGCGGTGTCGCGCGTGGCGGTGTCGCGCCCGCCGTGGTTCGTCATGCCATGGCCGCCTGTGTCGCGGCTGTTCTGTGGGTGTCAGGGCGCTGGACACTTTATACAGACCGCGTGGCCGACACGCGGTAGATTGGTGGAGGATTCGAGCTCGAACGACATCGGAGGGTGGCGGTCGCGGCCGAAGCCATATCATCGGACACCTCAATAACATCAGCGGAGACATCAGCGGAAGGGCCAGAGCATGACGGTAACCACCATCCATTTCGTCAGGCATGGGGAGGTCGATAATCCCGGGCATGTGTTGTACGAGAGGCTTCCGGGATTTCCTCTTTCGGCACGAGGAGCGCGTATGGCGCGTGCGACCGCCCGGTATCTCGCGTCCGATCCCCGTACGCGTGGAATCAGCGCCGTGTACTCCTCACCGCTTGAACGTACTCGCCAGACCGCCGGCGAGATTCTGAAGAGTCTTAATGCCCGTCGTGCCGCTGATGGTGAAGGACAGCTGTCCCTTGTTGTGGACGAGCGCGTCATCGAGGCGGGCAACGACTTTCGTGGAACGCGCATAGGTCATGGTTCCGGGGCGTTGTGGCGGCCGAGGAATCTACGTCTGGTCCGCAATTTGTGGAAGCCGACGTGGGGTGAGAGCTACCGTCAGATCGCCTCCCGCATGGCGGATTTCTCTCGGGATATCGTTGGCAAGCACCCGGGGGAGCAGGTCGCCGTGGTCAGTCACGAGTCGCCGATCTGGTCGTTCCGCCATCTTCTTGAGACGGGGCATCCCGAGCACAATATGCTTTTGCGCCATACGGCGTTGGCATCGGTGACATCTATCACTTTCGATGTGGGCACGGGCAAAGTGCTGGGCATATCGTATGCCGATCCCGCCGCAGATGTGCGGTGATGCGATGCGCGGTGATATGGGCAATGAAGGCCATGGTGTCTCGGCATGTCCATTAGAGTTATGGGCGGATGGTCAAAACCGCGCCAGACACGCTGCGCCAGACATCGTCCCAGACCGCGATCGTTTGGTCGGGAAGCGGTCCGATGTGGTTGATTTGGCGTGGACGTCCTTGGCGATGGGCCGGAGGAAGGAGCGGATATGGCGTGGACTATAGAGGACTCGGAGATCGTGTCGGCGGCGATGATGCCGCAAGTACGTGATGCGGCCGTCAGCGGTGTCCGGCTTATTGGATTGTGGCCGTTGACCGATGAGCGGATGCTGTCGAATGACGCGAGGTATGGAGAGACCCTTCAGGTTCGGGTGACGCGCGTGATGGCGTCGGCTATGTCTGGTGTTGAGGTGTCCATGGCGGATTCGGAATTCGTCTACGAAGGGGCGACGTCCATCCCGGGAAGGTCTGATGCCGTCGCCGACGCGCTGCTTGCGGCGAATGAGTCGTATGATGCCATGTCCACCTATTCGCAGTCGGGGGACATCGCGGTGGTGATGCGTGGAGCCGCGGTCGCCGGAGCTCAGTGGGATGATGACGCGGTGAAGGCTATCGCCGCCGCTCTGGACGCGATCGAGGTCGTCGCGAGGGATCCCTCCCGTGAGCAGCCGCGTCAGGCGTCCGGTCTGGAATCGCTGGCCCAGCGTCTGGGATTGGTCGCGGCCGCGGTCAATGGGCTTCTCGGGATCCTGGGACAATCGTCCGTTCGTGGTGGCGGCACGGCCCTGTCGGTTCGGGGCGTAGCGCCGCTTCTTCCTTATGTCAACGAGCTGTGCGAGAGAATGGCGATCGGACGTGTGTTTATGGATGCGTCGGATCTTGAGGCGCTTGTGTCGGCCAGAGCCCTCTGCGACAACGGCGATGGCGATGCGGGTGATGTCGTCGGGTTGTTCGCCGCTTATGCGGCGCGCGAGTGGGACCGTCACCATGATGATGTCCTCTGGGATCCTGACGAGGCCGAACGGTTGGCCAAGGAAGACGACGAGAAGCGCCGTCGGGCCGAGCTGAATGACAGGTTCTCGGCGGAGCGCCCCGCATCGGAATCGTCCACGTCGGAAAACGCACGTCGGAATAGTCTGTGACGGAAACGCCGGATTCAGAACAATCCGATTGATGGGGCCGCGGCTAATCGGCGAAGTCGTCGGAAGGGCCGAGCATCAGCCGTTCGGCGAGGGACACCGCCGCGAGGAGCAGTCCGGTGAGGGTGATGATCACAATCGTGGCGGAGAAGATCGGCGGGGTGCGGAACGAGTTGAACGCCGCCTGCAGCCAGATGCCCAGTCCATTGATGGCTCCAAGGTATTCTGCGGTGACCGCGGTGCCGTAGACGTAGGCGGCGGAGATGCGGATGCCTCCGAATATCTGGCGTCCCGCGACCACAAGAGTGACATGCCAGAGAGTCCATGACCGCGTGGCTCCGCATGTGAGCGCTACATCCGAGTAGAAGCCCGGAACCGCGAGAAGTCCGCGGCACGTCTGGACGGCGATGGGGAACAATCCAAGCACGGCCACCAGAATGATCTTCCCCGTCATCTCGAAACCGAACCAGATCATGAAAAGGGGGGCGATGGCGATCAGCGGTATGGTCTGGGCGGCGACGAGGATCGGATACATCATATGGTACAGCGTGGAGGACAGATAGAGTCCGATGCCCGCGGCGATACCCAGAATGATGGCGATGAGGAATCCTGTCACGGCCTCGATAGCCGTAACGCGAGTCGCCGTCATCAGCTCGGGCCAGGTGTCGACCATGGACCGGACGATCTGCGTGGGCGAGGCGATCACGCGCGGTGAGACGTGGAGTGAGTTCACAAGAATCTGCCATACGGAGATCATGACGACCACGGTGATGACGGCGGGGAGCGCCGCGGATGTGAGCCGTCGCCTACTCGCGCAATGGGTGGGTGGTTGCTTGCTCATGATTGCGATGTGGAAAGGTAATCGTCGGTGGAAAGCTCACTCGCCTGAGGTGCGCTCGATGCCGTTTTCCCGTCGGCATCCGTGTAGGTTCCCGCCTTGAATTGGAAGTTCAGATACGCCTGAGCCTGTTTCAGATTCGTCGTTCCAGGAACGCTTGTGGTATCCGTGGTCGTCCAGTAGGGGCCGGAGGAGATCTCCTCCATCGAGCGACGGGCGAGTTTCTTGTCAATCTGTGCCGTCGACGCCTGCGCGACCAGGATGTCCGCGGCCTTGTCCGGATGGCGCAGCGCGTAATCGTATCCGCGTCGCACGGCGGCGAGGAATTTTCGTAGCGCGGCGGCATGGGAGGCTTTTGTGACCCATGACTTTTTGACTGCGAAGCCGAGCTGGTCGGGATTGCCGGGGACTCCCCAGTCCGATGCCACGAAACAGTGCAGCTTCGGCCCGTTCAACTCACTTTCCACGTTCTCCCATGTGACGTAGAAGCCGCCGAAGTCACCCTTGCCGCTGGTGAGTGTCTCGAAAGTGCTTGTTCCTGCGGTCGCCGTGGAGAATTTCCCCGTTCCGCCGGCGTATTTGATCATCTGCTTGACGACGGCGCTTTGCTCGGCCGACCCGAAGCTGACGAAGGTTTTTCCGGACAGGTCCTTCGGGGTCGTGATGTCCGTTCGTGAGGCGAGCGCGCACCACCGGGCCACCGGCTTCTGCGTGAGGTCGAAGACGAACTTCAGATCGGACCCCTGCGCGTTGAAGGCCGCCACATTGCTCAACGTGGTGAATCCCACGTTCGCGACACCGTTTTCGACGCTGGTCTCGGCTCCGGCCTGTGCCGTGGGAAGGATGGTGACGTTGACTCCCGCATCCTTGAAATATCCGAGCTTCTGGGCCACATACAGTCCGATGTGGTTCGTGTTGGGCGTCCAGTCGAGCATGAAGGTGATGGTGGAGGTGCCGTCCGATGATTGGGATGTGGAGAATCCGCATCCGGCGACCGCCGTCAGAAGGACGATGGTCGACATCGCGGCCGCGGCCATGCGGATAATGCGGGCGGACAATGCGCGGATGGAGCTACCTGAACCGAGCATGGACGGATCACCTTGCCTTCCGCGCCCTAAGGGGCGTCTGTGGTCCGACGGCGGCGTTGGGGAAGGTGAGGAGCCCGCGCGTCACGTCGAACCCGGTCCCGAGGGGCCGAATGGAATCGTGGATGGGCACGGCTGCTGCCACCAACCGCGCGAACGGCAACCAGTATATACGGACGGCTTCCGAAGGCGCGCGCTTCCGTTGCGTCGTCCACGTCCGACTTGCGGGGCACAATGGGGCGCATGACTGATATTGCCAATGACAGCCCCCGCGCGGAGGGGGATCATTCCGTTTCCGGGATTTCCGAGCATGCCGTGGCCGATCACAAGGGACGTCCGTCCCTTCCCGAGCACGTGCGCGTGCGTTTCTGCCCGTCGCCGACGGGCACCCCCCACGTGGGCATGGTTCGCACGGCGCTGTTCAACTGGGCCGAGGCTCGGCACACGCATGGGGTTTTCGTGTTCCGGATCGAGGACACGGATGCGCAACGGGATTCGGAGGAAAGCTACAACCAGATCCTTGAGGCACTCAGATGGCTCCACATCGATTGGGACGAGGGCATAGAGGTCGGAGGGCCGCATGGACCCTACCGGCAATCCGAACGCACCGACATATACAAGGATGTGGCGCGGCGGCTTCTTGACGCCGGTTACGCCTACGAGTCCTATTCGACACCCGAGGAGATCGAGGCGCGCAACGTGGCGGCCGGCCGTCCCAAGGCCTTTGGCTATGACGGATTCGACCGGAACCTCACGCAGGAGCAGAGGGCCGCCTTCCGCGCCGAGGGCCGCCGGCCAGCGCTCAGGATTCGCATGCCCGATGAGGATGTCGCCTTCGACGACCTGATCCGGGGCCGCATAGACTTCAAGGCCGGCAGCGTTCCCGACTATGTGATCGTGCGTCCTAACGGGGATGCCCTGTACACGCTGACGAATCCGGTGGATGACGCGATGATGGGCATCAACGTGGTCCTGAGGGGCGAGGACCTGCTGAGCTCCACCCCGCGTCAGATAGTTCTGTATCGGTATCTGATGGAGTTGGGCATCGCCAAGGAGATGCCCCTTTTCGGCCATATGCCTTATGTGATGGGAGCGGGCAAGAAGAAGCTGTCGAAGCGTGATCCGGAGTCGAATCTTTTCCTTCACCGGGAGAACGGATTCATTCCCGAGGGCCTGCTCAACTATCTCGCGCTTCTGGGATGGTCGATCGGGCCGGACCGTGACGTGTTTTCCATGCAGGAGATGATCGAGGCCTTTGATGTGCGTGACGTCAAGGCCAATCCCGCCCATTTCGACATTGACAAGGCCGTCTCCATCAATGCGGAGCATGTCAGGATGTTGGAGCCTCAGGACTTCCTCAACAGGTCGGTTCCCTACCTCCATCGTGACGGCGTCGTGTCCGCGGACTCCTGGGATGCGCTCACCGACCGCGAGCGCGCGATTCTCACCGCCGCGGCTCCTCTGGTGCAGCCGCGTGTCCGTCTGCTGGGAGAGGTTTCGGCGATGGCGGGAAGTCTTCTCAGTGGGGCCGGATATATCGAGCCTGATGAGGATGCGCGCAAGCAGCTGAAGGATTCGGCGGCTGACGTGCTGGACCGTGCGGTGGCCGCCTTGGAGCCGGTGGACGACGCTGGTTGGAAGGCGCAGAACCTTCACGAGACGCTGAACGTGGCCCTTCTGGAGGGGGCCGGATATAAGCCCAGGCAGGCCTTCGGCCCGGTGAGGGTCGCGATGTCCGGCCGTCGCGTGTCCCCGCCTTTGTTCGAATCGATGGAGATCATCGGGAAGGATGTCGCAATCGCCCGTCTGCGGGGTCTGCGCGAGCATCTGTGATTTCGTGGAGGGCGGTGGTCGTCGGGACGGGATGTCGGCGGGATTTCCCGTTCACGACACGCCGTCTTGCGGCGCGGTTATGGTCCAGCTAGTATTTCCCTCTGTTGTCTGTGAAGGCAACGGATAAGTGAATGCCCCCATCGTCTAGCGGTCTAGGACTACGCCCTCTCACGGCGCCAACACCGGTTCAAATCCGGTTGGGGGTACGACGCGGTAGCTCTTGCGGCTACGACGCCAATTGGGATGTGGTGTAATTGGCAACACAGCTGATTCTGGTTCAGCCATTCTTGGTTCGAGTCCAGGCATCCCAGCGATGATGGAAGCCCTGCAGCCACAACGGTTGTAGGGCTTTCCTGTATTCGGTCTCGAGTCCGGCGGCGTCCAGAGGCAACGTGAACGGCACTCGCGCCGGGATGGCATGTCCGGACATCATGGAATGTCCGCCGAGACGGTGCCGTTGCCGCTGTCCATGCGACGGGAGTCAGGGCTGCGGTACTGTTGAACGATATGAGTGAGTTGCAACGGGCCGTCCGCACACTGTCGTCGCGCGCCCGTGATCGCGTCGTTTCTCCGGAGGATCCGGCGGATAGTCGTCCCGTGTCGATCTCCGCCCGTCTGGGGTGCCTGCAATTCCATGAATCCGGCAAGTTCCGCGTTCTTCAGATCGCTGACGTGCAGGCCGGTGGAACCGTGTCGAGGGACACGGTGAGGCTTCTTTCCGCGGCGATAGGTGTGGCCCGTCCGGATCTGGTGGTTTTCACGGGAAACCAGATAGCCGGATACGATCAGGTTTTCGAGGCGACGTTCAGAAAAAGACGATGGTCGTCGGGCTGGTCACGTAGCCGGACTTCGAGGCCGTCGTCGCAGCAGCGCGCGGACGCCCATGTGCGTGACGTGGTTCGGGATACGATCGCGCGATTCGTGGCGCCTGTGGTGGAGGCCGGCGTCCCCTGGGCGGTCACATATGGCAATCATGACTTCCAATGCGGACTGGACAACGCGCAGATGGACGAGATCTACCGCGCGTTTCCGGGATGTGTGAATCCGCCGCCCGCGAGGTCGCGCGGGGGGCAGGACGAGGTTTCCCCCTATGCGGGTCCGGAGGGTGCGGACAGCGGCGACGGCCAGGGGAATGCGATGCTGTGTGGGGCATCATCCGGCCTCCCCAATCAGACCGTCTATGCATATGCTCCGGGGACGTTCGCTCTTCCTGTGCGGGATATCTCGCGGAGTCGCACCGTGCTGGGCCTGTTGATTGTGGATTCTGGCGACTATGCGAGGTCAGGAGGCTATGGATCGCCCAGCGCGGGGGCCGTCGCCTTCATCGCCGGATCGCGATCCCTTGTCGGCGCGCCGTCGATGTTGTTCCAGCACATGGCGGTGCCCCAGTACTACCGGTTGCTCAAGGAGGTGCCTGCCACCGTGGATGGTGCCATCGAAGGGTATCGCGCCTTCGCCGGCAGACACTACGTCCTTGATGCGGATCGCACGCTTCCTGGCGGGTATCTTGGGGAGGGGATCAGCTGTCCCGATGGCGATTCGGGAGAGTTCGAGGCCATGACGGCCGATGGCGCGTGCTTCGCGATGGCGTGCGGACATGATCATCGCAATGGCTTCGTGGGTGATGTGGGCGGGGTGGCTCTGATGGCCACGCCCACCTGCGGCTTCGACTCCTATGGTCCTGCGCCTTCACAGGTCGCGGTGCGGCTTGTGGAGTTCGACATCCGACATCCGCACCATCCGCGTACCCAGTTGCTGAGTTTCGGAAACCTTGTGGGCAAGGCGTCCTCAACGAGGAAGACCTACACCTATGCGCTCAACGACGTCAAGGCATCCAGTGGCGAGACCATCGACCTGCTGCATCGTCCCGGGCGTGTGGTGCGTGTGCTCAGAGCGTTGGGGATCAGATAGTTAGATAGGTGTTGGGGTCAGGCGGGTGCTGGGAGTCAATCAGGCGGGGCGGCAGTCGGTCAAATCGACGATCCGGCTTTGATAAGGGTGTCCGTGAGGTATTTGCCGGCGGCCATGACCAGCGGAGCGTATCTCCGTCCGGGCATGCTCCCCATCCGACCGGTGGGACCGGATATGGAGACGGCGGCGATGACCTGACCGCTGGCGTTGCGGATGGGGGCCGAAATCGATGCGACGCCCTTCTCCCTCTCGCTGATGGATTCCGCCCATCCTCGTCGGCGAACGGCGGCGAGTTGGGTCGCCGTGAATTTGGCTTGGCGAAGACCCATATGGAGCCGTTCCGAATCGGCCCAAGCCAGCAGTATCTGCGCCGCGGAGCCGGCCTCCATCGACAGGAGCGCCCCGACCGGAATGGAATCCCTCAGTCCGCTTGCCCTTTCGACGGCCGCTATGCAGATGCGCTGGTCCCCCTGTCGGCGGTATATCTGCGCGGATTCTCCCGTGCGGTCAAGAAGCGTCTGGAGGACAGGTCCGGCGGCGTTGAGGAGTCTGTCCTCCCCCGCGGCGGCGGACAGCTCCGCGAAGCGAGATCCCAGCATGAAGCGCCCGTGCTGGTCTCGTATAACGAACCGGTGGCGTTCCAAGGCGATGGCCAGGCGGTGGGCGGTGGGTCGTGCGAGCCCTGTCGCCGTTACCAGCTGTCCGAGGGTTGTCGGCCCGAATTCCAAGGCGTCCAGAATCTTCACGGTTTTGTCGAGGACACCCACTCCGGAATGCACATCATCCCCGATGCTCGGGGGGGTGTCCACGTCGATGGTGGTGGCAGTGTCGGCGAAACTTTCATCCGATGCGTGTTGCGTGGATTCGCTCGGCGTCCTGAGGGGTTTCTGAGAGGTCATAAATGGATTATGACATCTCACATGGTGAAACGCAAAAGTCCGGGAACGGCGGGGCCGCTCATACTCTGGAGGCGTGCCGTTCGAACGATGCGGCCGAAGTCGTCTGCGGGGCCTTGAGCCTCGCGCGAAGGAGTGAGTGTATTGGGAACCACGCTTGCCGAGAAGGTCTGGAACGATCATCTGGTGCGTCGGGGGGAGGACGGTGCCCCCGATCTCCTGTACATCGATCTCATGCTGATGCATGAGGTCACGAGTCCGCAGGCTTTCGAAGGACTGCGGTTGGCGGGTCGCAAGCCCCGACGGAAAGAGCTTCTCATCGCCACCGAGGACCACAACACGCCGACCGTTGACATCGATCTGCCGAACCCCGACAAGACCTCCGCGGTTCAGCTGTCAACGCTTGAGCGCAACTGCAAGGAGTTCGGAATCCGCCTGCATCCGCTGGGTGACGCGGACCAGGGGATTGTGCATGCCTTCGCGCCGATTCTGGGACTGACCCAGCCGGGAATGACGATCGTGTGCGGCGACTCCCACACATCCACGCACGGGGCCTTCGGGGCATTGGCCTTCGGCATTGGCACATCCGAGGTCGAACACGTGATGGCGACCCAGACGCTATCCCTTAAACCGTTCAAAACGATGGCGGTCAACATCGACGGCGAGCTTCCCAAGGGGGTGACGGCCAAGGACGTCATCCTGGCCATCATCGCGAAGATAGGGACGGGTGGCGGGCAGGGGCATGTCATCGAATATCGCGGCGAGGCGATCCGCCGCATGTCGATGGACGAGCGCATGACCATCTGCAACATGTCCATCGAGGCGGGAGCCCGGGCGGGGATGATCGCTCCCGACCAGACCACCTTCGATTACCTTTGCGGCCGTCCGCACGCGCCCGAGGGCGAGATGTGGGACCGCGCCGTGGAATATTGGACGACGTTGCGCACCGATGACGACGCCGTCTTCGACAAAACCGTCACCATCGAGGCCAGCGACCTCGCGCCGTTCGTCACCTGGGGAACCAACCCGGGGCAGGGCTTGCCCATCACGGCCACGGTGCCCGTGCCCGAGAAGATCGCGGACGCGTCGGCGCGGACGGCGGCGGACTCCGCAATTCGCTACATGGGGCTCAAACCGGGAATGCCCATCAAGGACATCGCGGTGGACACCGTTTTCATCGGCTCGTGCACGAACGGCCGCATCGAGGATCTCCGCGCGGCCGCGGCCATCATGAAAGGGCATCACAAGGCCAAGTCGATTCATCGTGTCCTCGTTGTCCCCGCCTCGTCGAGAGTCAGGCTCCAGGCCGAGCGAGAGGGGCTGGACAGGGTGTTCAAGGATTTCGGGGCCGAGTGGCGCAACGCCGGATGCTCCATGTGCCTGGGGATGAATCCCGACAAGATGGTTCCGGGGGAGCGCTCGATATCAACCTCCAACCGCAACTTCGAGGGACGTCAGGGCAAGGGTTCGCGCACCCATCTGGCCTCTCCCGCCGTGGCGGCGGCCACGGCGATTCGTGGGACCATCAGCAGTCCCGACGACCTGTGACGCGGGGGATTCCGGTCCCGTCCGCGACTTCTGGGACGAGATGGATGCGGACAGGGCTGAAGAGGCAAGGACGAATTATTCGGATGCAAGCCGAAGAAGGATCGTATTTATGGAAAAACTGACAGTGGTCACAGGAGTGGGGGTTCCGCTTCGCCGGTCGAACGTCGACACCGACCAGATCATTCCGGCGGTGTTCCTCAAACGGGTCACCAAGTCCGGGTTCGAGGACGCGCTTTTCTACGCGTGGCGCCGCGATCCGGGATTCATCCTCAACCAGCCCGAGTACTCGGGGGCGCGGGTTCTTGTCGCCGGGCCGGATTTCGGCATAGGATCCTCCCGCGAGCACGCGGTGTGGGCCTTGCATGACTATGGATTCCGGGTCGTGATCAGCTCCCGGTTCGCGGATATTTTCTACGGGAACACGGCGAAGAATGGTGTTCTCGCTGCGATTATGCCGCAGGAAAGCATCGAGCTTCTCTGGAAGATACTCGAGGAGGAGCCGGGACGGTCCATGACGGTGGATCTGGGGGCGCGGACGGTGACATGTGGAGACGTGACGTTGCCCTTCGACGTCAACGACTACACGCGGTGGCGTCTGATGAATGGGTACGATGACATCGACCTCACGCTTCAGCATGAGGATGACATCGCCGCCTATGAGCGCATGCGCGCCGAGAGGTTCCCCTTCAAGCCCAAAACACTTCCGGCCAGACACCGTCCGGACGAAAGGATCACCTCCGCGCGTGCCCCCAAGGAGGAAAACTGGGCCGGGCCGCTGTCGTCGCGTTCCGCGGCCGAATCCTGACGGTTCATGTCGCGCGGGTGCCGTGGTATGGGGGACGGCGGCTGTGTCCGGATGCCGGATGCGGGGTTCGGCGCGGTGCGGTGCGATGGTGGACGTCGGACCGCGCCGCCTCCCCAATCCTTCTATAATGGAGCACTGTTAGGCCTTCGGTGTGATCGTCCGATGTGGTGTCCCGTGTCCCAGTGAACGGCGCATACGGGTGGATGGTTGCCGGATGGCCGGTCCCATCGTCTAAGGAGAGCGAAAATGGCTGACGCGGTTGTTCTCATCACTACCCAGGCTGACAAGGTGTCACAAGCCGCCCAACGGATCGTGGAGCTCGACGGGGTGCGGGACGTCTATTCCGTCGCTGGAGATGTGGACCTTGTGGCGATTGTTTCGACGCCCGATTTCGATAACCTCACATCCATCATTCCCGATGGAATCGCCAAGGTCGATGGTGTCGTCTCGACCCAGACTCTTATGGCCTTCCGCCAGTATTCGGCGCGGGATGATGCCGCCGCCTTCGATCTGGGTGTGGACTGAGCTCCTCACGTCGTGCGGACATATCGCGCGCTCTGAGTGCCGTTCGGGCACTCGTTCGCGATTATGTGCCATCCACTGTTCATGAAGGGATTCATGACGTGTTTCATGGAGGGGAATATTGTGAGCTCCTTGTCGGAATCCAACGGATTGGCCGAGTCCGGGCGTCAGTGCGGGGGCGGTGGAACCGGTGCGCGTCCGGGGCGGGTGGCATCAGATGAGCGGACCCGGTTGAACGAGCGACCGCCGCTGGATGAGAGACCGCTGTACGACGTGACGTTGTCGTATGAGGACAACTACGCGCGCGGACCATTCGGGAGATTCGCGGTTCCCTGCCACGACCCCGAAGCCTGTTCATCGTCTGTGCGGCACGATGTCTTGGAAATGTCCGTGGGGGTTCCGTTCGGCATTCCGGCGGGGCCTCTGCTCAATTCGCGTTTCACGACGGCGGCTTTCCGGCGGGGCTATGATCTGGCCGTCTATAAAACCGTGCGGTCGCGGTCGTGGCCGTGCAATCCATTCCCCAACGTCGTCGCGGTCCACCCCCGATCTGCGGACGGGCGGCTTGATCCCCGCAGCGGCGAATCCGACGATGGGGTTCTCGCCGACGGGAATTTCACCGATCCGCCATCCATATCCAATTCCTTCGGAGTGCCGTCTCGCGATCCCGATGTATGGCAGCCCGATATGCGTGAGGCAATTCTCGCCGCGGGTCCGGGGCAGCTTCTCATTCCCAGCTTCCAAGGGTCACGGGTCCCCGGGATGGGCACCGCGGCCTACGTCGACGACCATGTCGCAGCGGCGCGGATGGTGTGCGAGACCGGGGCTGGACTGATGGAGATTAACACCAGCTGCCCCAATGAGGGGCGTGATCGTCTTCTCTGCCATGATCCGCGCCTTGTGGGCGAGATCGCGCAGGCCGTGAAGAACGAGATAGGCGACAGACCCCTGCTGATCAAGCTCGGCTTTCTCGCTGACGACTCCCTTCTGGAGGAGATGGTGGACCGCACCGTCGCGCGGGGTCTCGCCCAAGGATTGTGCGCGATCAACACGCTCTCGGCGCGGCTGGTCGATTCCCATGGGCATCAGGCGCTGCCCGGAAAAGGGCGGGAGCACAGCGGGGTGTGCGGCGCGGCCATTCGGGACGCCGGACTTGACATGGTCCGACGCCTGTCCGCGATCAGGGAGCGTCGGGGGATCGACTTCACCATCGTCGGTGTGGGGGGAGTCGCCGGCGTGGACGATTACCGGGCCTATCGATCCTGCGGAGCCGACGTTGTGATGAGCGCGACGGGTGCCATGTGGAATCCCGACCTGGCGATGGAGGTTCACGCTTTCGAATCGAGCCATGAATAGGCCTGCGCGGTGTATGCGTATGCGGCGGGGCTTTTGGCGGTTCTCGGCGGTTCGCGGAAGTCCCCCTGAACTGGGCCGGTGATGGTGTGCGCTGGCGGCGCATTTCACGGGGCCACCACAACCCGTGTGGCACTATGGCATGAGTGGCATGCGGGCTGATTTTCGTTGCGGTGGCCGCCTGACCGTGGGCTTATGGGTCGGCGAGGCGATGAAGAGGCTCGAGGGATACTGGATACTGGATACTAGATAAAAGGGGTTCGGACGATGGCCGAAAAAAGGGAGGACGTTCTTCACGTTGAGGGCGGAAGACCTCTCAATGGCGTCATCAAGGTGCGGGGCGCGAAGAATTTCGTCAGCAAGGCCATGGTGGCGGCGCTGCTCGCTCCGGGTGTGTCGGTGCTGAAAAATGTTCCGGAGATCCGTGATGTGCATGTGGTCTCCGACCTGCTGCGGTTGCATGGGGTGGATGTGACGGTCGACGGCTCCGCCGGGGTGGTCACCATTGACGCGTCCAATGTGCGGCTGGCGGACGTGGCCGATGTCGACACGCTCTCCGGATCGTCGCGTATCCCGATCCTCTTCTCCGGACCACTGGTCCACCGTCTCGGCGAGGCGTTCATCCCGGCTCTGGGCGGATGCAACATCGGTGGACGGCCGATCGACTTCCATCTGGAGACGCTGCGCAAGTTGGGTGCCACGGTCGACAAGGAGCACCGCGACGGCATCCATATCACCGCGCCCAATGGTCTTCACGGAGCGAAGATTCATCTTCCCTATCCATCGGTCGGAGCGACCGAACAGACGCTTCTCGCCGCGGTCCTCGCCGAGGGGAAGACCGAGCTTTCCGGCGCCGCCATCGAGCCTGAAATCATGGATCTGGTCGCGGTGTTGCAGAAGATGGGGGCGATGATCTCCGTCGATGTGGACCGTACGTTCCGCATCGAGGGCGTGGAGCATCTCAAAGGATATGTGCACACGTCACTCACCGACCGCATCGAGGCAGCGTCATGGGCATCGGCGGCGCTCGCGACGCATGGCGATATTTTCGTCAAAGGCGCGCAGCAGCCCGATATGATGACATTCCTCAATGTGTTCAGGAAAGTCGGAGGAGAATTCGACATCACGGATTCGGGCATCCGTTTCTGGCATCCGGGTGCGGACCTCAAACCCGTGGCAATCGAGACGGATGTGCATCCCGGATTCATGACCGATTGGCAGCAGCCGCTGGTGGTCGCGCTGACCCAGGCCAACGGATTGTCGATTGTGCACGAGACGGTTTATGAGAACCGCTTCGGCTTCACAAAGCCGCTGATTGACATGGGTGCCACCATCCAGCTGTACCGGGAGTGTCTGGGATCGCTTCCCTGCCGTTTCCAGCAGCGCAATTACAAGCATTCCGCCGTGATATTCGGTCCTACGCCGTTGACCGGACGTGACATAGACGTTCCGGACCTGCGTGGTGGGTTCAGCCATCTTATTGCGGCTTTGGCCGCCAACGGGCCATCGGATGTGCATGGGATCAGCCTTATCGATCGTGGATACGCCGATTTTAGGGGCAAGTTGTTGGCCCTCGGGGCGAATGTCGACTGAGAGTCATTCGACTGAGGTCGAATGACTCTGACGCGTTCATTGGGCGGGTTTTGCGTTCGTTGGGCGGGTCCTCCAGCTATCCCTTCATTCAGAGTGCTGGAATTAAGCCATTTCTGGAATCTTCTACTGGGAGGACCCGCCCAACGAGCAACAAACCCGCCCAACGAAGGGGTTGCCATTGGATTTCCCGGGGTTCATTGGCAACCCAATCCAATAAACATGGGTCTTCACTGGACATGGGTCTTTGAACATGCTGGACATGGGCCTTCACTGGGTGTGGCCCTTCACCAGGCAAGTCGGTGGGATGTCGCAGTCATGTCTTGGCATCCCCAGTCCCGGTGCCGTGGCACCTCGGTGCCCTCGTGTCTGGGTGCCGTGTCGTTCACTGGATTGTGGTGCTCGCTGGTGTCTTAATATCTCGCGTGGCCGCGTTTGGCTCTGACGACATCGTGCCCACTGAACGTGTGCCGTCATGTGCGCGGATCGGCGGCATCCATATTCCCGTCATTGCGCGATAGCGATCTACCGGCATCAACCCCTTCCAGCCCGAAAGTCGGCGACGCTCCTATCGACGGCTGTGATCGAGCAACGCCCGTGCGACCATCATGGTGAATTCCCGTAGGGAATTCCGGCTATTCAGATCCCCCTTGACCGCCACCAGCACAGTCCAGCCCAGATCCTGCAGTCTGTTCCTTTTGTGGATATCCGTCGTCCACCGACGATGGTCATAGTGATATTCGCCGTCATACTCGATCGCGACATGGTGAGCTTCGAAAGCCATGTCCACTTTCCACTCTTTCTGAGAAACCATGTCGATGATCGGATGGTTCACGCTAGGACAGGGCAGCCCGGCGTTCGTGAGAGCAAGGCGCAGAAGAGTCTCCTGCGGTGAATCGGTCCCTTCCACGCTGTGGGACAACGCGGTAAGGCACCGTCGCCGCCCGGGGAATCGGCCATAGCTCATGATGGCCTCTCTGAGCTTGTGATGACTGCTCTGTCGCAGATCCTTGTTAGCGCAGGTCAGCCAGTCCATGACCATCGTCAGAGATTCGACATCGGTGTACTGGGAGATCTGGCACACGGCCTGTTCGACCGATACGCCCGAAAAAAGCTCGTCAAGCCGCTGAGTCGACATGGGGCCGGTCCACAGATGCTCGTCCACTCCCACGAGATGTGATTTCTCCTTCATATGTGGAACGGTGACATGCAGGAGATGGGGATTGAGTCTTGTGGTCAGACGCAGTGTCATTCCATGAAGCTCGAGAAGGGTTGTGTGGCTGAAGGTCAGATGACGACTGGTGCGCAGGGCTCTCTGCCGGCAGTCGCGATGTCGGAGAGTTGCCAGTTCTCGCGCCTTGTCCAAAGTGAAGAATCCGGTTGTGTGGGTTGTGTTTGACGTGTGGGCGGATGATGCGGCGCGGAAAGTGGCTGTTGCGGCGGAGATCATGTCGTGAGAGTAATTCCGATAGGCGTGGCGTGGAGGGGGCGGCCATGTGTGTGGACAAAGATGTGTGGACAAAGATGTGTGGATAAAGATGTGTGGATAAAGGCGGCCCTTCTCGGACTTGCCGTGCAGTTCCCCAACGGGGAGGATGTTGCCAGGCGGTGCGTGGTCTCTCCACGGAGTGGGTGCGGCGGATGCGGGTGAGAACGAGCGGATAGAAGTGGGCGCACAGGAGTTTTTCATCCATTGGGCGGATTCTGCGTTCGTTGGGCGGGTCCTCCAGCTATCCCCTCATCCTGAGTGCTGGAATTAAGCCATTTCTGGAATCTTCTACTGGACGACCCACCCAACGAGCAACAAAACCGCCCAACGAACGCGCCGCGCACTCAGAGAACACGAAAATGGGGATTATCATCGCGGCGATTAGCGTCGTGGGTATTGTCGTCGTGATCTATTTCCGGCAAGTGCGCCGGCTGTCCTCCCGCCTGCGGCACAATGGAGATATGACATCCAAAGGAAAGCCTTCGCCTCGTTCTTTTGTAGATCCTCTGTCACGTGAGCAGCTCCGGATTCTGGCGTCCCGCCACCATCTGGTCGATCCGACCCGATATTTTCCCACGGGTCCGCGCCAGGAGGATACCGCCGAGATAAACGCCCAGAATCCACGTGCCACGAGGATTCTCCTCGGAGGAGTGTCCGTCGTGGTCCGCACCCACAGCAGGGTCCGCGCTTGGGGGCTGGAGAACGTTCCGATCGAGGGGCCGTTCATCACGGCGGCGACGCATGTCACGATGTACGACGTTTTTGTGCCCATGATGGCTTTGTTCCACATGGGCCGTCGACCACGTTTCATGGCGAAGGCCGAGATGGCGCGATGGCCGGTTATCGGGCGATGGTTCCGTCTGGTGGGAATGCAGCCGGTGCTGCGGCGGAGTGGCAAGGCCAAGGTCATCGAGGAGGAGTCGGTCCGCATCCTCACATCCGGTCGTCCTTTGACGGTGTGGCCGGAGGGCACGGTGACGCGCGACCCCCAGAAATGGCCCATGAGCCTTAAAACCGGCGCCGCCTTCATCGCACTGGAGGCATCCAGACGCTGTGGACGCCAGATTCCGCTGTTCTGCTCCATCACGTGGGGAGCGGCGAGCATCAATCATTGGTGGCCGTGGCCGAGGAAGAACGTCGTCATGTGCTTCGACGACAGAATGGATTATTCGGATCTCCTTGGCGATGTGGACGACTGGGGTGAGGAGCCTCCCATGGAGGCTGTTGCCAAGCTCACCGAGAGAATAAGGTCGCGGATGGAGGCCGTTATGTCCGAGATCCGTGGTGAGGCGCCTCCTTGCGATGGATACTGGGATTTCCGCACGATGCGTCGTGTCCCGCGTCCGGAGGGGAAGCAGGCGTAGCATTGCACGGGATGAGTCGGCGACGCGTGGCCGACGTCGGCACGATAGTGATGAACGTAGCGAACGTAGATGAACGTAAATGAATGGAGAGTGTGCGGTTATGGCGGGTATGAAGGTCACTGTTGTGGGGGCCGGCGCATGGGGCACCGCATTCGGCCAGGTTCTGGCGGATGCGGGGAACCAGGTGACTATGTGGGCCATGGAACCCGAGATCGTCGATGCGATCGAGACCACTCACCGCAACCCTTTCCGCCTTCCCAGCGTTGAGCGCCTGCCTGCGGCCATAAGCGCCACTGGAGACCGTCGGGCCGCCGTCGAATCCGCGCGGATCGTCGTTGTGGCCGTCGCGGCCCAGTTCGCGAGGGTGGCGTTGGAGCCTTTCCGTGATCTGATTCCGAGCGGGGCCGTGGTGGTGTCGCTGATGAAGGGCATCGAACGGGACACCGACAAGCGCATGGATGAGGTCGTCCGCGAGTCTCTTGACCTTCCTGAGGATAGGTTCGTCGCCGTGTCGGGGCCGAACCTCAGCCGTGAGATAGCGGACAGGCAGCCGGCCGCGACGGTTGTGGCCTGTGCGGACATGGATGTGGCGCGTATGGTCGCAGAGGCGTGCACAACCGACTATTTTCGTCCTTTCATCAGCTCCGATGTGATCGGCGTGGAGATGTGCGGCTCGCTGAAGAATGTCGTCGCGCTCGCGGTGGGTATGGTTCGGGGCGCGGGGTACGGGGAGAACACGGCGGCCATGGTCGAGACGCGAGGGCTGGCCGAGTTGACGGCCTTGGGGTCGGCGGCTGGAGCCCAAAGGAAGACCTTCTCAGGGCTGGCTGGGGTGGGAGACCTTGTCGCCACATGCGGGTCGCCGTTGAGCCGCAATTACACGTTCGGGGCGAACCTCGGCAAGGGCCTGAGCGTCGAGGAGGCCACGAGGGTGAGCAATGGCGTGGCCGAGGGTGTGCCGACGACGTCCGCCGTGGTCGGACTGGGCCGCCGGCTCGGTGTGGACACGCCCTTGGCTTCGGCGATGGATCATGTGCTCCGTGAGGGCCTGTCCTGCTCGCGCATGCTATCCGAGCTTTTCGGTGAGGATATCGTCGAAGAATAGTCGTCCGCCGTGCACGTGGTTGTGGACGTGTGATGGTGGTGGAGGGCATCCGGCGGATGCCGTGGTGCGGTTTCGGCGATGATGGGTGTCATAGGCGCGGATGTGGCAGTCCGCGGGAAACGGGGATCGACATGGTGAGAAAACGTGTGGCGGTGTTGTATGGCGGTCGAGCCGATGAGCATTCGATTTCATGCGTGTCCACTGCGGGAGTGCTGGGAGCGATGGATCCACAAAGGTTCGACCCCGTGCCCATAGGCATCACGAAGGATGGTCAATGGATAACTGGTGGTGAGGATCCGCGGGATTTCCGCTTGGATGCGGGGTCGCTGCCCACGGTGTCGCGCACGTCCTCATCGCGTGACGTGATTTTGGACCCTTCCTTGGGATGCGATGGCTTCCTTGGGAGGAATGCTGATGGCACGCTCGATTCCTTGGGTCATATCGACGTGGTCTTTCCTGTGCTGCACGGTCCTTATGGGGAGGATGGCACCGTTCAGGGGCTTCTGGAGATGATGTCGGTGCCGTACGTCGGTTGTGGCGTGTTCGCATCGGCGGCCTGTATGGACAAGCATTACACCAAGCTGATCCTTCAGGCCGCCGGGATCCCGGTCGCGGAGGGCATCACGGTGGATATGCGTGGAGTCTGTTCCGAAGGCGAACCGCCCGCTGATGGCGTGGAAGGGATCATGGCCCGTATCGACCGTGCGGGATTGACGTATCCGTTGTTCGTCAAGCCGTCGAGAGCCGGGTCGAGTTTTGGCGTAACGCGAGTCGATTCCGCGGATGGGGATGCGCTTGCCGCCGCGCTGGTGGAGGCATTCCATCATGATTGGCGAGTGCTTGTGGAGCAGGGGGTCGAGGGACGCGAGATCGAATGCGCCGTGTTGGCGGAGCATCCCGGAGATGAGCCTTCGGTGAGTTGGCCGGGGGAGATCGTTCTTGACCGTCATGATGACGATGAGCAGTTTTACGACTTCGACAGCAAATACACCGACGCCCAGGCCTCGCATGTCGAGGTCCCCGCTCATCTGCCGCAGGATGTGCTTGATCGTGTGCGTGACGTCGCGGCCCGCGCGTTCGTGGCCGTCGACGGCGCGGGTCTGAGTCGCGTCGACACGTTTGTGACGCCGGATGGACGCGTAGTGGTTAATGAGATCAACACCATGCCCGGTTTCACCCCGATTTCCATGTATCCGCAGGCATGGGCCGCAACTGGAGTCGATTATGGTGAGCTCGTGGGGCGTCTGATCGAGGGCGCTTCCCGGTGAGGTCGATGTGACGCCGCTTATGCGGACGCCTTCGGAATGGCCGGTGGACGCCGGGGATCGGTCGACCCGTAGCATGTCCTCGCTTGTGGTGGCGCGGCGAGGGTCATGTTGTTGAGGGGTGGTTGTGGAGTCGCGGGCAGAGGTTGCCGCGCCAGAGGCAGTCGTGTCGTAGGTGATCGTGTCGTGGATGGGAGTGTTCGATGAACGATGATGGTTTGAACGCGGACGGCCGCGGTGGGTCGGGAATGGATTCCGAGTATCCGCAGGGTCCTTCGCCGCAGCCCTCTTCGCCGCAGTCCGGCCCGTCGCAGCCGCTCCAGACCCCAGCCCCAAGCCAATCGCCGTGGCTTCCTGCGGATGTGGCGCGCCGTAGATTCTCCCGTGTCGGCGCGGGGCTGTCCGTTATGCTCCTGATCTGGATCGCCCTGCAGATGATTTGCTACCAGCTGCTGAGCATGGTCGTCGCGAAGGGTTCCGACGGGTCATATCCCACATGGGTGACCCTTGTCTCGTCGAGCGGTCCCCTGTATTTGATCGCCATGCCGCTGTCACTGCTGGTGCTGTCGGCTGTTCCCGTGCTCGCGACGCGGCGTTTCTCGATGGGTATGCGGGAGTTTTTCAGGCTGCTGGTCATCTGCTTTCCCCTCATGTACGCGGGCAGCATCATCGGGTCGGTTCTTTCCGAACTGTTGTCCCAAGGGACCGCGGTCAACGGGGTGGCCGACCTCATCAATGAGTCGGACACACCCACCGTCCTTCTTTTCGTGGTGATCCTCGCGCCGACATTCGAGGAGTGGATGTTCCGTAAGCAGATCATCGACCGTCTCCGCGTGTATGGCGAGCGCACTGCGATGGTGGTCTCGGCGCTCGCCTTCGCGCTGTTCCACCTGAACCTTTTCCAGTTCTTCTACGCCTTCGCGCTGGGACTGGTGTTCGCCTACGCGTACCTTCGCACGTCGCGTCTGCGGTACAGCGTGGCGATGCACATGATCGTCAATCTCAATGGTTCGGTGATCGCTCCGTGGGTGTTGTCGCTTCTGGGCAAGGACACGTTGACGGCCATCGATTCGGGATCCATCACCGCGATTGAGAAGGCCCTCCCCAGTTCAGGCATCGGTGTCGCGGTGTATCTCCTGTACGCTCTGGCCATGATGGCGCTGATCATTCTGGGAGTGGTCCTTCTGGTCCGTGGGTGGCGTCACAGGGAGTTCTACACCGCTCCATGCGAGCTTGCGAGTTCCGTGAGGACGCGCACCGTGCTTCTCAATCCGGGGATGCTGGTGTATATCGGATTGTCCGTGGTGGTGGTGGTAGTGCTCACCATGCTGCTGTGAATCACTCATACAGCTGTGGTTCGCCGTGTCGTTATATTTGCTATGGCCTTTTGGTCCGCATCTCATTCCCCGATGGCGGCCCTCTGTTCGATGAAGTCGGCGTCGGCCAGCGCCCGCACCGCCGCGTCGCGCAGGGTTGAAGCCAGCACACCCTCTTTGGCGAACACAAGAACCCTGCCTTCGATCCCATACGGGGAGAATCCGGAGAACCTCACCAAAGGCGTGCTTGAGGGCCGCGTCATGCCGTTCGTGGCGGTGCCCACGCTGTCGATGACCCGGCGTTCGGCCTCGGCGACGGGAGTGCCCGCCTTGATGGTGAAGGGGATGTCCACGCAGGCTTCGTTCGCCGGCACTATGCGTTCAAGCGCGGAGGTGTTGAGAACGGAGTTGGGGATCACCATCCTGTTGCCGTTGCGCTCCACAAGAACGGTCTGACGCCAAGTGATGTCCGTGACGGTCCCCGTCGTTCCGGCGATGGTCACGAGATCCCCGGGATGGATCACATGACCCATCATCAGGCCGAAGCCGCCGATGACGTTGGCTATCGTGTCCTTGAGTCCCAGTGACAGGGCGAGGCCTCCGATGCCCAGAGCCGTGATGAGCGTCGTGGGGTTGATTCCAAACACGGGCTGCAGCACGATGGCCACCGCCACGGTCCAGATCAGCACCCGTGTGAGATTGATGAAGATGGAGACGCTGGGGATGTTGGACCGGTCGAGAGCGTGCCGAAGGATGCTCAGCAGGACCTTGGAGGCCACGGCGGCCGCGAGGGCGACAGTCAGCAGGAGGATGATGCGGCTCGCGTTGGATGAGAGCCATGAGCCGATGGCCGCGACAGCTCCCGTGTCCGTTGCCAGCGTCATGTCCACGCTCATGCGTTCCCCCTCTCGCTTTTCTCCCCGTCCTCCATCCGGCGTTTCCAGGAGTCATGGAGTTCGAGCATGCGGGCTCTGTCCTCGGCGTCGACGAATGACGCCTCGATGGAGTTGCGTGCGATTGAGGCCAGTGACGCGAGGGACAGACCCGCCTTGCGCAGCGCGCGATAGTTGTCGGCGATGTATCCGCCGAAATAGGCCGGATCGTCGGAGCTGACCGTGACCCTCACCCCAGCCTCCAACAGTGACGGTATGGGCAGATCGCGCACCTCCGGCACAACGTGCAGGCGGACGTTCGATAACGGGCACATGGTCAAGGGGATGTTCTCGGAGGCAAGCCGCTTCACCAGACTCGGATCGTCGGCGCTGTGGACGCCGTGGTCGATACGTTCCACGTGAAGCAGGTCCAACGCCTCCGACACATAGGATGAGGGGCCCTCCTCGCCGGCGTGGGCCACTCGATGCAGTCCCATCCGGGCCGCCCTGTCGAACACCTCGGCGAACAGCGAGGGCGGATATCCGACTTCGGCGGAGTCCAATCCGATTCCCACAAGGTCCGCGACACGATGCTCCACGGCGTCCAGTGTGCTTTGGGCCGACTCCACGGGAAGATCGCGCACGATGCAGAGGATCAGCGAGCTGCTGATGCCCCAGCGCTCGCGTCCGATGCGCATTCCGTCAAGCAGACCGTCCATGACGGTGTCGATGGACAGTCCGTTGCGCATGTGCACCTGCGGATCGAAGAAGATCTCGCTGTGGAGAACCCCGTCCCGTGCCGCCCTGCCGAGATAGGCCAGCATGAGGTCGCGGAAGTCGTCGGATGTCCTCAGCACAGCCATCAGCTGGTAGTAGAGGTCGAGGAACGATTGAAGGTCGTCGAACTGGTACTGGCGGCTGAGCGTGCGCAGGTCGGTCCATGGAAGGTCGACCGAGTTGCGCCGGGCCAGTTCGAGCGCGAGGTCGGGCTCCAGCGTCCCCTCAATGTGCAGATGCAGCTCCGCCTTGGGGAGTGTGGCGAGTGTGTCGACGGTCATGAGGATGCTCCTTCGGATGGGGGGACCGGGGGGACGATGGTCGGCTCCGGGGACAGTCCCCGGCGTCTGGTCCGCGCTAGGGAGGCTTTGGCGAACAGGTTCACCGCGGCGAGAATGTTGCGTCTATCCTGCGAGGATAGTCCGGCGAATGAGGAGATCATGTCGGGAAGCGCCCGGGGGATCACTCCCAGCATTCCCCGCAGGCTGTCGGCGCCGCTTGATTCAAGGGTCTGGAACAGGGCATCCACGGTCCGCTTGCGTTGTTCGACGGACAGTCCCTCCAGCCAGGCGTTGAGCGTTGTATTGAAGTATTCGGAGCCGGGCGCGACGGATGGCATTCTGGTGAAAAGCCCGTCCCCGATCTGCCAGGAGAACGCGTCGTGCTGCATGAGTCCACGCTGGTCGGATTGGACCACTGTGCAGGGCTCGGGAGTGTCGAATATCATGCCGACGATAGACGAATCGGGGATGATCTTGGTGATCTTCCCGATGGCGTTCTGGTAGCGGGGCCCTTCCACCACCTCCCGGGGGAAGCCTGGACCGTCGAGGCTGTAGGCGCGACTAATGCGGGACCGCACGGAGTCGACCGCTTCGACGGCCGCGTAGACTGCGAGGTTTCCACCCTTGGAGTGTCCCGTCGTGATTATTGGGCCGCGTCGCCACAGGGCCGCAACCCGTGACAGGTATTCCTCGGCGGATCGCTGCGCGGGGACCGGGTATTGGAACGTCATGTTGAAATCCTCGCGCCAGCCGGTGAAGGACTCGTCGGTGCCGCGGTAGGCGATCACCATGGTGCCGTCCGGGAGCATCATCGTCTGCGCCGCGAACTGGGTCTGGTGCTCGGCGCTGAACCGCTCTTCGACGGCCCCCACCCGTATCGGTCCGAAGCGGGGGCTTGCGCTGAGCGCCTGAACGAGGAGTCTCGTGCTGTCGGGACTGCCCAGTCCGGTGTGGAATCGCGCGAAATCGAAGTCCGATGCCGTCATGGCGGTTGTCACGCCTGTGATGGTGGGTCCCTCGAAGGCGGGGTGGAATATGGCCTCAATCGATGCCCACGGATGATGAACGTCGAAGTTCCTGACTCTGCGGGTCCATGTCGACAGGCGACGCTCCTGGTCGTCCAGACGTGGAATGTCGTCCGGCAGGCGTTCATATGACAGACAGGCGAGCACGAGGGCGTCGATCTCTCCAAAAGGTCGCGAGGAGAAGTCCTCGGTGGTCGAGGTGACGTAATCGATGATATTGCCCATTGGTGTCGATTCCCTGGTTCGGTGGGCGGTCGTCGTGCTGTGGCCGACGACCGCCGGGCCCGCGTTATGGGGTTGGCGGTCCGGATTCCATCGTATGCGGTTTTCCGTCGGGACGGCACAAAGAAGAACGTCGTTGGGGGTTTCGCCTGTTACGCAACGCCGAGAGCGATATCGAGCCGTTCCATCTTAGAGTTGGACGCATGTCCTATGAGGAGAAGCGTGTTGGTGTCGATCTGTTGGTTGGTGGTTTCGGGGCTCTGAATGGGCAGTCCTGTCCGGGGGTGGGCTGGGTGGCCCTTGACGAGGGAGATGATGGCGCGGTGACGGTGCGTTACCGCGATGTTCTTGAGGATGTTCCGTCTCCGACGTGGCTCGCGTCTTTGGGTTCGGTGGTCGTCGCGGTTCTGGAGAATACGGGGGAGCTCGCGTCGTTAAGCGTGTCGCGGCGAGATGGATACCCGGTCACGTCCAGGCTGTCGCGGGTCAAGGTGCCGGGAGAGGGGCCCACCCATGCCGCGCTCATGCGCGATGACCGCGGTGGGGTCAAGGTGGTTGTGGCCGATTATGGCGATGGGACCATCGCAGTCCACGGTCTTGACGCGTCCGGACGTCTGACGGCGGCGACGCAGTCGATTCCCGCGTCCCCGGGGCTGCACGGTCCTCTCCCGGCGCAGAGGGGGCCACATGCGCACTGGGTTCTTCCCTTGCCTGACGGCCGGGTGCTGACGACCGATCTGGGAGCCGACCGGATTCATGTCCATCGGTGGAGGGATGGGATTCTGGTGCGTGAGGCGTCGTTGGTTCTTCCTCCGGGAACGGGTCCGCGCGACATGCATCTTCTTCCGCTGGCGGATGGCGGATGGCGCGTTGCGGTGGTTGGTGAGTGGGGGTGTGACGTCACGATTCTGGACATGTCCTGCGTCGATGGCGCTCCAGCTCTTGATTCCGCCGATCGTCCGGAAGCCAACCCATCGGATGCAGGCGAGCGCGCGGCCCGTCGGTCCCAGTGCATATCTCTTCCGGCGGCGGCGGGTGATCAGGCCGCGTCTTTGGCGTTCGTCCCGGACCCGACGTGGCGCGTCGAATCCGCCGGGCGACGTGGGACGTCCTCAACCCTTGGCTCCGACGGCATGGTGTATGTGGGTTTGAGGGGGTCGGATCGGATTGTGGCGTTGAGATGGTCGGATGGACGGCTGTCCGTCATCCAACCTTCGAGCCGCGGGATTTCCACGCCTTTGACGGCGGAGATGGACGTGCGGGAGGTGGATGCCCGTGAGATGGATGCACAGGGGAAGGTGATGCGGAAGAGGGCGCCGCAGAATGGGGTGGCGGCGGAACCGGATGGCTTATGGCGCGAGAACGGCGTGTCGAGCGGTGGGGGAAGACCTCGTCAGATTCTGGCATATGGACGGTTGCTTGTCGTCTCCAATGAGACCGCCGACCACCTTGATGTCTTTCGCATCGATAACGATGGTCGGCCGGTGTGGTGCGGTGGAGCGCATGTGGCGTCTCCGACGGTCGCTCTTCCCATCTGATTCGCACGCGTCTGATTCGCATGCGTGTGGCCTTGCGGGTATGGTCCGCCACCATACCCTGGTCCCTTTAGCCCCCTGACCCCTTTAGCCCCTTGGTTCCTCGGTACTTCCGCCGGGGTGGCCTTCCGGGGCTATTTGGGTCTGTCGGATTGGGACAGTGCGATGGCCTCGTCCCTTTTCGGACACTGGGGGATTCCCGACGAACTGTGTTGTATGGCCAGGGATGCCGCGGCGTTGGCGATCCGCACTGCGTCCAGAAGAGACCAGCCTTGTGCGATCATCGCGCACATAACTCCGGTGTGGCATGCTCCCGCGGACCGTGTGTGAATCGGCTGGGTGGGGAATCCCGTGATGTGCGTGAGGGCCCCTCCACGCTCGCGCACCCATGCCCCGCGCGATCCGGCGCGGAGGACCAGTGGCGCGTGGAGTGCGTCCCCGAGGTCGGCGCACAGGACGCGCATGGCATCGTCGAATCCTCCTCCGACGGTCAGCGTCGATGAGTAGTCGATGTCGACGCCGAGCCTTTGGGCCAGCGTCTGGGCCTCTTGCCTGTTGCAGGACCAGAGGGGCTGCGACAGGACGGTGTCCTCGATAAGCTGATCGCTGACAAGATGCAGGGACCGTGTCGGGTTGATGACGATGGTGTATCGGTGGCTCTGTGGGGCGGATTCAGGCCTGTGGAGGAACGCGTCGATTCCCGATGCCGAGTGGTCCATCAGGCTGTTGCCGCTGATGTGGACCACATCGGATGGTTCCGGGTCGATGGTGTCGAACACGTTCTGGTCTCCCTGAGCCTCCGCGCCGTAGCGGGCGATGAAAGTCTTGCTGTCGCCATTGTTGAGCACCAGGCGGAATCCGCTGTCCGAGTCGATTCGATCTTGGCCGATGTGGTCGATGCCCTGCTCGGCCAGCGTCGTGCGGATGGCTGTTCCCCAGATTCCTGTTCCGATGATGCCCGCGTGCATGCTCGGGGTTCCCATTTTGCGGGATGCCTGCAAAACGCGGAAACTACCTCCCAGATTTGGTGAAGCGTCGGACGCGACGGCGAATCCTCCGGCCGCGGGGATGTCCCCGACGTCCATCATGATGTCCATCCAGATTTGCCCCAGTGAGATGACTGTGGGGGTGTGCGTGACGGCTTTTGCCTGGCTTGTTGGCGACATGCCGGTCTCCTTCGCAACGGTGCGGTTGTGGATATCCAATGTCGTGCATGGATGACCTTGGCTTAGCAGATGAACCTGACAATATCACGACTGACATTAGGTATTTAGATGTGCGTCATGTATGGCATAGTCTGGAATCGCCTCGGAGGTCCAAAGGTTGCGGATCGCAATGACAGGGTATATAGTAGGAAAATTGTGTGCCCATCCCATCTCGTGCAGTATGTGGCGGGAAGCGGGGAAGGGTGTAGTGATGTCTTGCAAGACAACGTTTAAGGGAGTCCATCATGGCAGCTCGTTGCGCAGTGTGCGGCAAGGGACCGCAAACCGGTTACACCGTATCGCATTCGCATATCCGCAATAAGCGCGCCTTCCGCCCGAACCTCCAGCCGGTTCGCATCACCGTTGACGGGGAGAACGTTCGCGTTCGCGTATGCGTCAAGTGTCTCAAGGCCGGCAAGGTTCAGCGCGTGGCCGCGTGAATCCCTGCGGAGTGACGTGTGGCCCCGGAGACCGTTATGGTCTCCGGGGCCGTTCGTATACCCATGGAATGGGATTCCCCTTTAACCCTTTGGCGTGGTCTGCGTTTGACGTGGTCCGTGCGACCGGGAACAATGCGATGGTATGAGCGATTCATCCGACTCCTCATCCCCAGCCATCGGCGGCACCGCATCCTTGCCCGTCAACGGTGGCGCGGGAGTGTCCCCGATATCGCTTGACACGCGTGTCTCATCGGTTATATCCAACAAACGCCGTGTGTCGGCGTTGCGGTCGTTGGGGATCGTCACGGCAGGGGACGCGCTCACGTATTACCCATTCAGGGTGGAGGATCCCGCTCCGATCCGCACCCTCGCATCAGTTCTTCCTGGACGTGATGCGGCCGTCGTCGTCAGAGTCGTGGACTCCCGCGTGGTGCCTTTGTCATCGAGACAGGGATGGCGTCTGGAGGCCACGGTCGTCGACTCATCGGATGATGATGGTCCGTCGGTTGACGTTTCGGCGATTCTGGGTGGTCCGACGGCCACTGTGGTCTTTTTCTCAAGGAAGCGTCCCTATATCGCGTGGATGGAACGGCGGCTTCAGAAGGGGGCGACCGTGGTTGTCAGGGGGACGGCTGGAGAGTTCAACGGGGCTCTGCAGTTTGTGCATCCGGATCTGGACGTCGTGGCGGATGATGCGGCCAAAGACGAGGTGGTGAGGCGCATGGCGCGTCCCAGGCCTGTGTACCACGCGAACTCGCGCATCTCCTCAGACCATGTTCATGAGGCCATACTTGATCTGCTGTCACGCCTTGGTCCCGACTCCGTTCCGGATAGGATTCCCGAATCCATTCGTGACCGTCGGGGTTTCCCCCGTCGCCGCGAGGCTGTGGGAATGGTCCACGATCCGGAAAGCGTCCCGGAATTCCGCCGTGCCATAGAGGCGCTGCGGTATGAGGAGGCGCTGGTGTCGCAGGTCGCGGTGCTTCGTCAAAGGAGCCAGACCCGTGCCGATCGAACGTTCACATGCGCTGACAGAACGATGGTCGACGAGTATCTTGAAGCGCTGCCCTTCTCGTTGACGGACGGCCAGAGAGATGTGATGGCCGCGATCGCTGAGGATATGGCCTCGGGCCATCCCATGCACAGGCTGCTGCAGGGCGAGGTGGGATCCGGGAAAACCGTGGTCGCGATGGCCGCGATGCTCCAGGCCGTCGGATCGGGACATCAGGCCGTTCTTGTCGCGCCCACGCAGGTTCTGGCGGGCCAGCACCATCGATCGCTGGAG
>NZ_CASEXV010000036.1 GCF_949292005.1 uncultured Bifidobacterium sp.
GTTCGGCCCGCATGCCCTGCATGGTCGCACATCCCGTATCGCGGTGGATCGCGTGGATGAGTTCGTGACATAAAGCGCATCTGAGCTGCCATGGTCTGAGGTCATGACCGATGGTAATAGCCCTGCGATCGTCGTCATAGTATCCGAAGTACGGATGCGGCAGGGCGGCCTCGAGCACATCGATCCCCAACCGTTCCGCCTTCCCCAGCAGATCGTCCACAGTCAGCATGTGCTACTCGTTTTGGTTTCCGCGCTCGATGCGTTTGACCTGCCGTTCGAAATCCGAGAGCTGTCCGGGATCGATCTCGTTGAATCTTTGCAGTTCTTTCTTTGCCTTCGTATCGGCCTGTTTCCGTGTTCTACTGCCTTTGCCCTGCAGGATGGGGCCGCCGGTGAAGTGGATGTACTGGTTGACCAGTTCGATGCATTCGGCCATCGTGGTGAGCTGTCTGTTCTCGATGCGGCTCTCTATCGCGTCCAGAAAGCCCGAGGAGAGCCGGTTAAGACGGTTCAGCTCGTTCTCGTCGAGGTATAGTTCTTGGCTATGGTCACGTCACTGGAGTGGATGCGTCCCTCGGGTGACCCCTGCCATGTGGTCAGCCCCATGTGTGGCTTGCCGGCATCGGCCCGGTCGTTAATGATCTCGGGTGCGGTGTGTCCGGTGGCGGCGAAGTGGAATCGGTTCTGTACCTCTTGGTAGAACTGGCGAGTGATGGGTGAATCCTTGTCGTAGTCATAGCTGATCTCCTGGAAGATCTCGCAGATCTGCACGTAGAAGCGTTTTTCGCTGGTGCGGATGTCTCTGACTCGTTGCAGGAGTTCCTTGAAGTAGTCCTCGCCGAACGGACGGCCGTTCTTGAGCATGTCGTCATTGAGGACAAATCCCTTGATGACATACTCCTTCAACGTGCCCGTGGCCCACTGACGGAATCGGGTGGCCTGCATGCTGTTGACCCGGTAGCCCACGGCGATGATCGCATCCAGATCGTAGAACGTGATCTCCCGCCGAACCGTTCTGCCGCCTTCATTCCGAACCATTTCCTTTTTGGAAACAGTTGAATCCTCTTCCAACTCTTTCTCAGCATAGATGTTTGCTAGATGTTTCGAAATTGTGGAAACATTTACGCCGAATAGATCTGCGATGCCCTTCTGCGGCATCCAGAACGTCTCATTCCAATACGTGACCTGCACAGGCACATTACTGCCCTCATCCTGGTAGAGGACTATCTCGGCTTTTGGTTGTTTCTCAATGTCATCATTCACTTGCCGTCACCACCCTTGGGGAGCTTTACAGTCAATTCAAGCTTCTTTGGCCCCGTTTAATCCGCGCCAGTGCAATCGCACCCTTGTCGGGGATCTGCGCTAGATGCTTCGCCGCTTGAAGCTCCGTCAACCATCCGACACGATTGCCATCGATGGTGATGACAACAGTCTGTTTGCCCGTTGATTTTCCCCTGGGGATCTCGCCAGTTGACATCCTGACCCACACCAAGGCGCCATCATCGAACGCGTCAAGAATTTCCTGAGAATCCTCCTCACCCACCACCGACACGTTCGAGTCCGCCTTCATTTCCAATAATCCAGATGGACGACGGTTGGCTGGCTTGTATCGTTCAGGATCAGTGTTCATGCTCGCGGCAGCAGCCTTGTCAGCTCTGAATACATGCATCTCCGGTATGCCCGGCGCATAAGTACCAGTCCTGACCATCTCCAGTTCCACAGCGTCTCGGGTTGCATATTCAGAGAACACAACCCCAAAGGGAATCCCGTGGTATGAGAATGCGACACCGTCGCCACCCGACTCCCACATACCCATTTTCTTCAATGTACTTTGTAGTTTGATGTGCCTCGTGACTCTTTGGGCGATGATATGTTCCCCAAATTTAATTCCCCTCAACGGTGACCCGTCGTACACATAGACTTGGGCGCCGATTCCCGTGTTTCGATTGAGATTAGTGTTGAATTGCTTGGCGTTTCTGTACATCTCATCCGCCTGATTTACAGAACTGTAAAGTGCCTGATTCAGATCAGGTGGTGACGTCTGAACTGGTTGACCTGTGCGACAAGCATGAGCGACAATTATTTCATCCCTTGTAATACACGCAGACGGCACAGATGGGCATCCCTCTTGTTTAGATTTCCCTCCGAAAATTTTTGAGAACCACCCCATTGCTGCGCCTCCCTTTACCTTATTCATGAAACCACGGAAAACATCGATTGAATGTCCACAAAACTATCGTCCTCCACCACCCCCACCCATGACTCCAACTTACTGTTAAAACTGCACGAATTCGACTATTTTTAAAACCACTGAAACGACGCGAAATGAGCATTTCACGCCCCGAAATCATCCACGTCGCGCTCGCTGGTCTTGTTCGCGTCCCTGTTCGCGACCAGACCGTAAGCCTCGGGATGCGCGGGAGCATGGCGGCCTCGCCCTCCGAGTACTCCCCCATCTCCTCGACGAGTCCCTCGTAGGCCGCATTGACGATCTCGCGCAGGTCCACCCCTTGAAACACCACCTTAATACCACCCAAAAGCACCCGCAAACCCGTGAAAACCTCTTCCATGGCCATGAGAGAAACTGCACGAGAAGTCAACAATACCAACGAAAAAGGCCACCCCTCACGGAGTGGCCCCAATCTGCCTGTGGAGCTGCCGGGAATCGAACCCGGGTCCGGCGACCGTACCCTCAGTCTTCTACGTGCGTAGTCCGCTGGCCGTATGGCAGTTTTTCTGCCCCCATCTGTGTCGCGGACGATCGATGGCGAGCATACCTGCGGTTAAAGTCCCTCAGTCGCCCCGAAGGTCAACGACTGAAGCAAGTCTTCAAATGACGCTCAGCATCCCCCCGAAGACGGGAGAGAGTGAACGGAGCCGCTGCTCACTGGTTAATCCTGATGGAAATCAGGCAGCGAGAGCGAACTCAGTGCGGTTAGATTTAGCACTTGTTGTTTTGCGGAGGACATCCACGAGTGGACTCCGCGTTCTCGGCACGCTTCCCTGCGACGAACAGGTCACCGTCGAAACCGATCAGCCCCTTTGAAATTATCAAACCGTCCGAATCGTCACACCACCGAATCACTCGGACACTTCATTCTATCCCTCTTCCGACGATGCCATGGAGGGAACACTCCCACGGCGAACACTCATCCGGCGGACAGCGCCGTCAAGCACCGCCGAGTATGACGTATACCGACTGCGCCGACGAGACACTAAGACCCGTATCTCTCCGATCCGCGTACCCCACACCCGCTTCGCCCTACTTGACGATGGGGCGCTCAGGCGCGGAGACATTAATCGTGCTGTACCCCGACATAGCGCTCTTGTCCTCGAGCAGCTTCGTCACAACCGCGATCTTCAACGTCATATCCGACGAGTCGCCCCACACCACCGTGTAGGTTCCGGAGTCCAACACCGTGGTGACCGAATCCTGGGTCTTCGCCGTCACCGAACTCACCCGCGTCCTCATGGATTCGGGAAGGGCTGAGAGGATCGACAGCGCCTGTTTGACCGCGTCGCGTTTCAGAGCGGTCGTCACGTTGTCCACACCAATCACGGGGATGCCTTTGACCGACGCCCCTTTTACGGAGTTGAGGACGCGGCCTTTGGAGTCGACGGCGGTCAGCGTGCCGTGCGAATCCTTAAGCATGGCGGCGGGACGCCGTGCCTTGACCTGGACGACGAGACGGTTGGGAAGCTTCTTTGTGACCGTCGCGTTGACCACTCCGGGGATGTCCTCCAACGCGCCGACGACGTCCCCTGATGACACCAGGAACAGCGACTTCCCCGACTGCGTCGTGGCGATGCTCAATATCCGCGCTTTCGACACCCAGTCGTTCCCTCCGACGACGGTGATCCCCGATTCCTCAAGCCGAAACGCCGGCGAGAAGAAGGCGACCCACGCCAGAAGCCCTATCACGGCGACGCAGGACACGGCCGCGGCAATCCGCCCCGCGATGGCACGAATCCGCGCGCGTTTGCGCTCGTGGAGACGGGAGGAGATGTCAATCACCTTGGGTCTGGCGATGACTCCCAACGGGCTGCTTGTCTCCTTGAGGGTTTTGTCTATCAGATCCTCGCTGGCGAGCCCCCGCGCGTCGACGAACTCACCTGGAACGGAGGACGTGCCCTGGGTGCGTCGACTACCCTTGTGTCCTCTGCCATGCGAGCGCGTCTGACGAGCGGACCCCGACCTCGCCTCTCTTGCAGGAGGTTCGCCATTGCGCGCATCGGGTTCAACGGACTTGTCTGGCTTCGACGACGCCTTCCCGGTAACTCGTCTGACCATGCTCAGGACCCACAAGTCTCACGATGCGCCTCAAGGGCATGAAGTATCACGGGCGCCATATCGGTGATGTCGCCTGCTCCCACGGTAAACACCACATCACCGTGATGCGAACGCATAGCCATCATCTGTGCGGCGAGATGCATATCGTCCACAGCATGGATCCAGTCATGCGCCGGCGCATCGACGCGCCGCGCGGCATCGACTATCGTCCGCGGCGACACATCCGGGTAATCCTCCTGGCGTTCCCGGGCGGGAAACACACCTGTGACGATGACATCGTCCGCCAGTGAGAGCGCCTGCGCGAACTCCTTCGCGAAGAATCGCGTTCTGGAGAAAAGATGCGGCTGGAAAAGCACTCTGATTCGACTGTCAGGGAACCGACGACGGGCCGCATGCAGAAGCGCGGCGACCTCCGTGGGATGGTGGGCGTAATCGTCGAACACCCTCACGTCCTTCTCCTCACCGCGGAGCTGGAAGCGTCTCGTTGCGCCCAGGAAGGATCCTGCCCCACGCGCGGCGGCACGGGGATCCATTCCCAGAAGCGTCGCGGCCACTATGGCCGCCGTCGCGTTGCGGGCATTATGTGTCCCCGGAATCCGCAACGACACGGGAATCTTGATCCCCGCATCGTCCGATCGCCTCAGATCCTGAAGAAGACCTTGGGGAAGCACAACCGCGAAACGCTCCTCGCCGCTGCCGGATGCCTCGGACTCGGACTCGATCGCCACGACCGCGGCACCTCGAAGATCACCCAGTTCCCGGGGGTCGCGCGTTGTGTAGGCGACCACACGGCCTGCCGTATCCGCATCCAACGCGGAAAGCACATCCAGAGCCCCGTCGTCGTCGACGCATATGATGATGCGGTCCACAGCGTGTCCGGCGTAGTCGACGAAGGCCTGATGGTACGCGCCCGCCGTTCCATAATGATCGAGATGATCCGGTTCCGCATTGGTGATCACCGCGATGGACGGCCGATATTTCAGGAAGCTTCCGTCGGATTCATCCGCCTCGGCCACCAGCACGTCCCCACGGCCAGCATGTCCCCCATCCAATGTGGAACCATCAGGACCCTGGATCGTCCCGCCAATCGCATAGCTCGGATCGGCCAGTGTGCCGGCGCCCTCCGTACGAAGGATGTGCGCGAGAAGCGAGCTTGTCGTGGTTTTCCCATGGGCTCCGGCCACGGTGACGGCGCGCTTGTCACGCATGAGCAGGGCAAGGATGTCGCTTCGATGGACGATGGGAATGGACCGTGCCTCTGCAGCCCGGATCTCAGGATTGTCGGGCTTGATCGCCGACGAGTACACCACGAGGGCTGCGCCATCGACGTTTTCCGCCTTCTGCCCGATATGGACGACGATTCCCAGATCCTCCAGCCTTGATGTCTTCGCGCTTGCCTCACGATCCGATCCAGTGACCCTGATTCCCCGCTGGTTGAGCATCTCCGCGAGAACGCTCATGCCGGCGCCCCCGATTCCAATGAAATGCGTGGGTCCCAGATCCGACGCCACCGTCGCCTCCGAAAAGGCGTCCACGGTGGGGTCCAGCATGATTCCCTTGGTTCCTGTGATCTCTGACAATCCACGTCTCCTTTGCGGGTTAATCGCCCCTCCAGTATGGCCGCACCCTGGGTCAACTCCCTGGATGCCGTGCGCGCTCATCGAACCAACGACAAAACCTTGGACGCCATTGTGCCCGCGGCGTCACGGATACCATACGACCACGCATGGCGACCGGCCTCGACGAGCCTCTCCGGATCCGACAGAAGACCCGGAATGTCGTCCGCCACCCACGACGGCGTGAACTCCTCATCGGACACCAGCAGCCCGCCACCGGCCTCAACGACTGGAGCCGCGTTGAACCTCTGCTCGCCGTTGCCGATCGGCAGTGGCACATACACGGCGGGGACGCCCAACGCGGACAGCTCGCACACGGTTCCCGCACCAGACCGGCAGATCACCAGATCCGCGCAGCCGAAAGCGAGGTCGATCCTTTCCAAATAGGGCGCCACATGGTAGTCCCCTTGGCCCGCGCTGGTGGGCCCGACATCGTTGACGACATCGGCGCCGGCCTGACGCGCGACCATGGCACGCACGTCGACGTCCTTGCCCCGTCCCGTCAGATGCACGACCTGCGCGTGACGCAGAAGCTCACGCGCGGCGCAGGACACCGCGACGTTCACGCTCACAGCTCCCAGCGATCCGCCCGTCACCACGACTATCTCACGATCGGGGTCGAGCCCCAGCGCCTGTGCGCAGTCACGCCTCGACACACGGGGATCCTTTTCACGCGCCTCGATAAGACGCGATATCGCAGGTCGTAACGGCAACCCGACACGAACCAGCTCCGCTTCGGATCCGACCGTCAACCCGGTGTCGTCATAGGCCGTCGCCACAACCGTCGCCCATCGCGCCCCCAAGCGATTCGCCATGCCGGCGCGCGCGTTCTGCTCATGCACGACGATGGGGATCCCCATCCGATGCGCGGCCCAATACACGGGTGCCGAGGCGTATCCTCCGAACCCCACCACCACATCGGCCTGGCGGTTCGTGAGAATCATGCGCACACGGGCCAACTCCCGGTGCCACCGCGAGGGGAACATGACCATCGACGCGTCGGGACGTCTGGGAAACGGCACTTTGTCGATGGTGTCAAGCTCATACCCCGCCTTGGGCACCAGATCCCTCTCCAGACCCTGATTCGTGCCGATGACGGTGACCACGGCTCGCGGATCCCTCTGCCTGATCGCGTCCCCCACCGACAACAGCGGGTTGACATGGCCGGCCGTCCCGCCTCCCGCGAGGACGACACGGGCGGATGGGATGATCTCTTCCTGCTCTTTCTCAGTCACGCTCATGAGCTTAGCGCAGTGACATAGTCCTTGATCTGATCCTGCTCCTTCATCATGCTTATGGCCACCCCCGCGGCCATAAGACACATGATCAGCGAGGACCCTCCCGCGGACACGAACGGCATGGGCACCCCCATGACGGGAAGAAGTCCGACGACCACCATGATGTTCACCAGCCCCTGACCCACGATCCATATCGCGATGCACACCAGGACAAGCGTGGCGTACTGGTCCCGCATGTGCAACGCCACGCAGATCAGGCACCATCCGATGACGACGAAAAGAAGGATGACCAGAGCCGCTCCCACGAATCCCGTCTCCTCGCCGATGATGGCGAAGATGAAATCGTTGTGGGCCTCGGGAAGATAGTTCCATTTCTCCTTGGAGTTGCCTATTCCCACGCCGAAGAACCCTCCGGAGGCCATCGCGTATTTCGCATGGATCGCCTGGTAGCAGACCTTCTGCGCCTGCTCGCTGGTGCAGCTCTGATAGGCCGCGAGCACTCTGTTCAGGCGGTTCGGACTGGTGACGACGATCAGACCGACAAGAACCCCCAGAACGCCGACGATGCCAAGGAGCCACTTCATCGGGAATCCTCCGACCAGAAAGGCCGCCGCACCGATCATGATGACGATCATGGCCGTTCCCAGATCCTTGCCTCCAAGAACCGCCAGAAGGCAGAGGCCGAAGAACAGCGCCGGCCAGACGTAGGCGAGCATGCCGTCACGCTCGTACCTGCGCGCCGACATGCTCATCGCACGGGGAAGCCAAAGACACAGCATGAGCTTCATGAACTCCGCCGGCTGCATGGTGAACTTCCCCGAGATCCCTATCCATCCGGCGTTCCCATTCACGGAGATGCCCAAGGGCGTGAAGGTTATGAGCTGAAGCACAAGCGCCAGGCCCAGCAGCATCCCCGCATACCGTCTGAAGCGATCGGCTGGCATATACATGGCCGCCACTCCAAGCACAAGTCCCATAACGCAGTAGATGAACTGGCTGATGGCTTGGCTCCAAGGAGACAACCCCTCGGACACCATCGTGACGGATGAGCTTGAGAACACCATGATCACACCGAAGCAGGTCAGCGTGATCACGGCCAGACGGAACCCGTGGTAGCACCATAGAGGATTGACAAGGTTGCGGATACCCACATACCCATTGGAGGGCCCAGGCTGGGAACCATCCGTCGACGCAGCCGGCTGGGTCGACGCGGAGGCGTCATGGCCCGGCGACGACACCCTCCTCAACAACCTCTTTTTAGAAGTCATGCGTCCGCACCCACCGTCGCGATTCCTCCGCGAACCGATCGCCACGGTCCGCGTACGACGCGAACTGGTCCATCGACGCGCAGGCGGGGGCCATCAACACCACATCTCCTTCGCCCGCGTATCGCCCCGCGGCCTCCACCGCATGACGCATGACGCCGGACTTGTCCGACGGATCGATCACGGTGACCGGAATCTCCGGAGCCTTGGCGCGTAGGGCCTCAAGCATCGGCTGCTGGTCGACGCCGATGACCACCGCGGCTTTGATGATCGACCGACGCTGCGTGATGAGATCCTCGAAACGTCCGCCTTTGGCCAACCCTCCGGCAATCCAGACAACCGATCCCGGCCGGAAGCTTCCCAACGAGGCCGCCGCAGCATGGGCGTTGGTCGCCTTGGAGTCGTCGACGAAGTGTATGGCGGCATTCCCCGTCCCCAACGTGGCCACGGTCTGGATGCGGTGTCCGCCTGGTTTGAACGTCCGAAGCGCCTCCACCGCACGTCCGCGGTCGGCACCATAGCCAAGGGCCAGCGCCAAAGCCGTCATCGCGTCAGCGAGAAGATGCGGGTATACGGTTCCATCAGGCTCGCACAGATGGGTCAGCGAAGCCTGACTGAGCAACGGCACCGACTCCCCGATCTCACCACCGGCGACACCGCTTCTATCCACGATCCATCCATCCGACACGCCAATGCATCCTGACTCCGGCGCCCCCAGAGTGAACCCGACCCGTCTGCATGACGGACCTGTCACGGCCGATCTGGCGATGCACGACACCCGGTCGTCATCAGAGTTGTACACCAGCGTTTTACGGACGTTACGGAAAACCTTGGCCTTATCCGCCGCATATGCGTCCATGCCGCCATGCCAGTCGAGGTGGTCGGCCGCGATGTTGGTGATGGCGGCACAATCCAATGCCAACGACTCGGTGAAATGCAACTGGAAAGAGCTCAATTCGACGCACAGCACATCATGATCCGGATCGACCGCGGCATGCGACACCGGTTTGCCTATGTTGCCGACAGCCGGCGCATCGAAACCGCATGCGGTCAGAATCTCGGACGTCATCTCGGTGGTCGACGTCTTCCCGTTCGTCCCCGTGATTCCTATCCATCCGGCGGCCGATCCCGTCGATGTAGCGGTGGTCCTCAACCACCAGGCGACCTCCACCTCGCTCACCACGGGAATCCCCCGACGCCGAGCCTCGACTATGAAGGCGGTGCGTGGATTGAACACCGGCGAGCTCATGACCAGATCCACATCATCCCAATCCACATCGTCGAAAGAGTGGACATCCGCATCGGCACGCTTCTCATCCACGGTGATGACGCGGCCCGCACGCCCTCGCAGAACCTCGGCGACGCTCCTTCCGGAAACGCCCATTCCGGCCACCACCACGGTTTTCCCTGAGACGTCCATGACATCATCCTTTCCACTCGACCGATCCGACCGCCGACCGATCCGACCAATCACATCACGCCAACAGCCACGCGGGACGCAAACCATCCGGCCACGCCGCGACTCACCCGCGCCGGCGGCATCACAGCAGCAATCCGGACCTACCGACCCAATCGCCATAGAAGACCATCAGACCGGTGAGGACGAACATCAGCTCGATCATCCAGAAGCGCACGACCACCTTCGATTCGCTCCATCCCAGCAATTCGAAATGATGGTGGATGGGAGCCATCCGGAAGACCCGACGATGTATGGCTTTGAAGAACCCGACCTGGATCACGTCGGACATGGCTTCAATCACATACAATCCACCCACGATCAACGCGAGGAACTCGGTGTGCGTCGCGATCGACAGGGCCGCGAAAAGCCCGCCAAGCGCCAGCGATCCGGTGTCACCCATGAATATGGTCGCCGGATTCGAGTTGAACCACAGAAAGCCGAAGCATGCGACGGCGGCGCACACCGCGATGATGCTGAGGTCGAGCGGATCGGACACCGCGTAGGAGAATCCCGGCCGTCCCGATCCCTTCACGTGGTAGCTCTCCCAAAACGCGATCAGGCCATAGCCCGCGAAGGCGATCATGGAGGATCCCGACGCCAGTCCGTCAAGGCCGTCGGTGAGATTGACCGCGTTCGTCCAAGCGGTCATAAGGAAATTGACCCACAGGACGAATATGACGATGGACAGAACCCTTCCCGCCCCCTCGAAGCTCAGGAACGGCGTCTCGATGAAGCTCATGCCGGACTGCGCGCTGGCGAAGCCTGATTTCGTGGGCATCATCAGCGCCAGAACGGCGTAGATGGTCGCGAAGATGAATTGTCCGATGAATTTCGCCCTCACGGACAACCCAAGATTCTGCTTTTTGCGCACTTTCGCGAAATCATCGATGAATCCCAGCAGCCCCATCGACACCATCGCGAAAAGGGCGAGGATGGCCGACCACGAGGGCGCGCTCCCGACCGTGAGATAGCGGTACAGAGCGGAGCTTGCCCATCCGAGGATTATCGCGAGGTTGATCACCACGCCACCCATCGTCGGGGTCCCGCGCTTGACCTGATGCGAACGCGGCCCATCCTGACGTATGTACTGTCCATAATGCAGCCGGTGAACAAGCCTGATCAGGACAGGTGTGCCGAGGATGACCACCAGCAATGACACCACAATCCCTATGATCAACGAAATCATGTCGTCAACCCCGTTTCTCTCTCGGTCCTCATGCCTCCATCACACACGAAGCTCATGACCTATCGACTCCGCCCTTTCCGCCGTTGCGAGTCCATTCGGACGCCAGTGCGCTGAGCCCCGAGGCGTGGGACCCTTTGAGGAGCACCACCGAACCGGGATGGTCACGCGCGATGCGTTCGACAAGAGCATCGGCCTGCGTCGTGGTGTGCGCCGTCTCGACGATAAGCTCCGGCCCGGAAACCGACTCCGATCGCGTCGGATCGACTTCGCGGGCCCCATCGGCAAGACATCGAGACAGGTCATCGAGCTCTCCCGGACCGCCGACCGCCACCACCGCGTCCACACCATGCTCGGCCGCATACCGACCGACCTGGCTGTGAAGCGCGCCTCCATCCGCCCCAAGCTCAAGCATCGCGCCCAGAACCGCGATCCTATAACGGTTTTGGCGGCCCGTTTCGTCCGACCCCCATCCGACGAGCCCATCTATTCCCGCCTTCATGGAATCCGGGTTCGCGTTGAAGGAGTCGTCGATAAGCGTGAACCGAACGTCATTCCTGTCGACGGCGGACACGTCCATGCGATGGGGGCTGATATGGTCGACGCTGGACAGCGCCCCGGCGATGCGGGACAGCTCCACTCCCAGATGCCGGGCCACCGTGGCCGCTGCCAACGCGTTCACCACATTGTGCCGTCCCGGTATGCCCAGTTCGATTCTTTCGCAATCCTCACCGGAACGGACGGTGAACGACGCCCTGTCCCATCCGTCGACGCGTACATCCGTCGCCTCGATCAGACAGTGCCGTCCCGCGACGTCGACATCCGGATCAGCGAACCAGAGAACATCCCCAGGCGCTATGGAGGACATGGCCGCGACACGGGGATCGCCCGCGTTGAGCACCGCTACGCCTTGAGGAACCAGACCTTTGACTATCTCGCTTTTCGCCAGGGCTATGCGCTCCACCGATCCGAATTCGCCAAGATGCGCGGTGCCCACTTTGAGCACAACCGCAACGTCCGGAGGAACGATGCCCGTCAGACGAGCTATCTCCCCAACGTGGTTTGCCCCCATCTCCGCGATGAGGAAGCGGGTTCGCTGACCCACCTCAAGAGCCGTGAGCGGAAGCCCGATCTCGTTGTTGAACGATCCGACGGGAGCCACGGTCGGCGCGACGTCCGACAGTATTCCGCGCAGCATGTCTTTCGTGGTGGTTTTGCCCACCGAACCGGTGATCCCCACAACGGTAAAGGGAGCTTTCTCCCGGCGACGCAACTCGATGTTCTTCCGCGCCAGATCACCCAATGCCGATATGGTGTCAGCCACGACGATCTGTGGTATCCCGGCGTCTGGAACCTCATGATCCACCAACGCGGCCACCGCTCCTTGGGACGCGGCCTGCGCAAGAAAGTCATGGCCGTCCACACGCTCCCCTTTGACCGCCACGAAAACGGATCCCGGAACGACCCGGCGGGAGTCGACGACCACGCCACGGGCCACCGCATTCGAACGATGAAGCCTCACGCTTCCCCTAACGGCCTCGGCGACAGTCTCGACATCCATGTCCATCATGCGGCCACCATCGTCTTGGACACCATCTCGTCCTGGATCACTCACGTTCCAGTCCCTCCACCTCTCTCACCACCCATATCTTCCGCAACTCTTCCGCAACCGTCCCATCAACGTCTATCCGCTGGACGCGGCCACGCGCGCTCGTCCGATCCGACGGACCACTACCGCAGCTCCTTGGACACCTTCAGAGCCCCTCTGATCGTGCTTCGACGCACTCCCACCCCCAGAGCCATCGCTATGGCCAACGACAGCCTGCGCTGCCCATCGGGATCCGACGCTATTCCGGATTGCTCCGCCAACTCATCCGATTCCGCCGTGGTGCCGACCGTCTGCGCGTTCTCGGACAGCTCGAATCCGTATCCATCCCGCAGCCGCGACAACATCTGGTCCGTGTCCACTCCCTGACGGCCCGCATCCACACATCCGAGAACATCCACTCCCAGCGAGTCCAAGGCCCCCAATCTCAGAGTCTCATCATCAAGTGCGATCACCACCGCGGCCGCTCCATCCTCCACGGATACCGACAGTGTGTTCTGCACATCCAACGATCCTATGGGATAGTGCAACAGCAGACGCCTTTCCAAGGACCGCGACTCGGCCGAACTGATGACGGCGACGGGGTTGCCAAGCATGTGGAGAAAATCCGCCACTCTGATAACCGTCGCGTGGACCTCGTCCGCATCGCTTCCGGCGACGGCGAACACGGCGAGGTAGGTGGAGGGCGATCCCGCCATATCGGAGGCCATCGCGCCGATCTGCTCACCTGTCGGGTCCCCATAGAGCACGGGGATGTCGGAGATGGGCGGCTTCTCGCGCCAGGAACCTCCAAGTACCACCGCATAGGCTCCCTTGGCCATGGCGGTTTCGATGTCACCCTCCTGCGCGTCCGGGAGCAGCAGCAACGAGCCCGGACGGACCCGGTCGACGTCATCCGTCACCGATGTGACGGTCACCCCTCCCGCCGACTCGGGCTGAAGCTCAAGATCATAGTGTCCCGCGAGATAGGACAGCGTCACGTGCTTCGACATAGCCTCATTCACCAGTCCCATATCGCATCCCTTCGTCGTTCATCGTTGCCGCGCACGATGTGGGCCGTTGGACGTCCCACCCGTCTCACCAAGTCACCGGGATAGCATCCGTACGCGTCTTCGATGTGGCTACCTGATACTTCTGCATAAGGAATTCACCGATCTCCTTGAAAAGCGGACCAGCGGTCAGACCTCCATATATCCCTTCGGGGTTCTTGATGACCACGGTGATGACGAAACGCGGGTTGTCGGCCGGAGTGATCCCCGACCAGTCCGCAACGATTCCCGTCAGCGTCCCGTCGCTGCCCGCGACCTCTGCGGTGCCGCTCTTGGATGCCACACGGTATCCATCCACCTTGGCGAATTGGTCGTAGTTCTCGGCGGCCGACTCCATCGCGTTCATCATCTGCGATGCGACATCCTCATCCACCACGCGAACGGACTTCCCCTTCGACGGCGTCGTCACGGTGCCGTCCGCCGCAGTCACCGATTTGATAATCGACTGCTGCACCCGCACGCCCTTATTCGCGATCGTCGCGATGGCGTTCGTTATCTGCAGGACGTTCGTCGCGTACCCCTGGCCGAAAAGAACAGTGTTGCGGGTTCGTCCATCCCATTTGTCCGACGAGGTCAGCGTTCCTGACGACTCACCGGGTATGCCCATGCCGCTGGACTGTCCGATTCCGAACTTGGTGAGGTACTTGTATCTGTCGCTGTCCGAATACTTGTCCGCCGCCATGATCATGCCCACGTTGGAGGACTGCTGGAGTATCCCCGACGACGTCCACTTGCTGGTGACATGCTCCTCTGCGTCATGGTAGGTCTGTCCGTCCTTCTCTATGCTCCACGGAACGGTGAACTTGTCGGTGAGCTTGCGCACGCCCGTCTGCAGCATCCCGGACATGGACAGGACCTTGCCGATCGATCCTGGTTCGAAGGTGGTTCCGACCGCGCGTGAGACGCTCATCTTGGCCTTGTCGCTGCCGGCTGTGATGCTGTCTGAATCCTCCAAGGCGAGGATCTGACCCGTCGACACGTCCTGAACCGCCGCGATCGCCCAGTCGGCGTTGTATTTCTTGACCCCGGCCTGCAGAACCTTCTTGACATACCAGTCCACGTCGCTGTCGATCGTCAGCTCCACGTCGCTCCCGTTCACGGCAGCCTTGGATTTGGTCACGGTTCCGGGAATCTCCTCACCTCCCAGACCCTGCTGATAGACCTTGTATCCATCGGTGCCCGTGAGGACCTTGTTCTCCATGAGCTCGATCCCCGCGACGCCATCGCCGTCATCGTTCACGCCGCCGATGAGCGCGCCGGCCAGCGTGCCTGAGCTGTACAGTCTGTCGCTGCTGAGTTCCCCGTAGATGTAACCACCCAGATTGAGGGCTTCGATCTTACGCATGACCTTGGGTGTGACATCTTTCTTGAGAACCGCGTACTGACCCGACACGGACATCATCGCCCCGAGCTTCAACGCGCTCATCTTCAGCACAGGCGCGAGAAGCCTGGCCACCGCCGCGGCTCCCTTCACGCCGACCGGCTTGCCGTTAATCTGATGGCAATAGCTTGATGTGGATGTCGTGCAGGTGACGGGCTCGAAACTCGAGATCGCCTCGGGGTTGGCCACAATCGTGTATCGCTCGACGCTGGAGGCCAGAACCGTGCCATTGCGGTCGAGGATGCGCCCACGACTCGCCGAAATCGTCACGGGAAGCGTGCGCCTCGCGGTGGCGGCCTGCGCGATGCTCCGCCCATCAAGAAGCTGGATGGACGCCAACTTCCACAGACATGCCAACGCGAGGAACGCCAGAACAAGGCCCACCACCACAATTCGCCTGACCATGCTCGTCGCGGTGGATGTGGCACGTCGTCTCATCATTTGCTCCCGTCCGCGTCCTCTGCCTTATATCCTTTGAGATCGATCGAGATTGATTTCTGCGCGGGGATCATGCCCATCTTCTCGGCCTTGTCCGGAAGCGATGTCTCCAAGTCGTCGAGTTTGGCCTGATCGGCCTGGATGTCCTGCGTCAAAGTGGAAATGCTCGACTCCACCTGGGTCTGTTCGAACGAGTTCTCGACCATCTTCGTCCGGAAAAGAAGGGAACCGACAAGAGACGCCACAAGAAAGATCACGGCGATGACCACATGGATCAAAGGGGCCCTGCGGGATCTGGTCCACGTCGCTATGCGATGGACACCCCGGGCCATGGCATCGCCCGCATCATGCCGACGGAGGATCAGCTGCGGGCGGGTCTCGATCCGGCGCGTTCCCTCATCCGGCCTGGCCGGTGCCGCATGCGAGCGGATGCTGCGTTGTGTGGCGGCCATCATCGTCTCCTTGCTTTTCTGTGCGAGTCATTCATGTGCTGTTCTTTGCCCCGAGAGTCCACGTCGGGAGGGTCGGACCATTTGTCGACCCATCTGCGGGGCAGTGGACGGATCAGCTCGACCCCGCGGAGCCTCACCGACGCGGAGCGTGGATTCGATTCGATCTCGGCGTCATCCGCCTTCACCGCTCCACGCGTCAATGCGCGAAAGAAGGGCATCGCATCGGCGGGGACCACGGGAAGATCAGGCGGAGCATCGACCTTAAGCCCCTTCGACATGAAGGATTTGACAGTCCGGTCCTCCAACGAGTGGTATGACTCGACGACGATCCTGCCCCCGACGGAGAGGTGAAGGGCTATCTGGGGAAGCGTGGAGGCGAGCTTATCCAATTCCCCGTTGACTTCGATTCGCAATGCCTGGAAGACCTTCTTGGCCGGGTTGCCCGCGGGTCTGTGCGATCTGGGAACGACTTCATCGACTAGCGCCGTCAGCTGCGATGACATCGTGAGCGGATGGTCGTCCCTGGTTCTGACGATTCTCGAGGCGATCTGGCGGGAGAATCGCTCCTCTCCATATGTTCGGAAGACATGCTCAAGCTCCTGGGCCGAATACGTGGCCAGAACGCGCTTGGCGTCCAGATCCTGCTCCGGATCCATGCGCATGTCCAATAGCGCGTCATGCGAATAGGAGAAACCGCGTTCCGTCTCATCGATTTGCAGGCTCGACAGACCGAGATCCATGAATACGGCGTCGACCTTGTCCACACTCCGCGCGCCCAGAACCTCCCCGAAATCGTCGAACACGGCGTGCACGGGAACGAAGCGATCGGACAGACCCTCCGACTCCATGCGTCCAGTGGCCAACCGAAGCGCCTCGGGATCACGGTCGATGCCGATAAGCGTCGCCTCCGGAGCGGCCTTGAGAAAGGCGATGGCATGTCCCGCAAGTCCAAGCGTGCAATCGACCACGACTGCGCCCTTATGCCCGAGGGCGGGAACCACAAGATCCACGCACTCGGAAAGAAGCACCGGCTTGTGGATGGTATCGGCTCTCCTGACCGCATTCCCCTCCGTCAACGTCGATTCCATCGCAACCCCGTCCATCAGAAGTCCACCGCCGGAAGAACGTCATCGGCGATATCGGAATATCCCTGCTCCTTGTCCTCGAGATACGACTCCCACGCCGTCCTGTTCCAGATCTCGGCCCGCGTCCCCACTCCGATCACGACGATGTCATCCCCCAGATCCGCGTAGTCGCGCAGCATCTGCGGCACCAGAATCCTTCCCTGCTTGTCGGGATCCTCATCCACGGCACCGGAAAGAAACACGCGGAGATAATCCCTGGCCGCCTTGTTCCCCATCGATGTGCGCTGGATCCTCATGGCGATGCGGCGAAATTCCGACTGGGGAAGGAGGTACACGCACCGCTCCTGTCCCCTGGCCATAACCATTCCCGCGCCCAGCTGGCCCCGGAGCTTGGCCGGAAGCGCCATTCGTCCTTTGGCGTCGATTTTGGGCGCATACGTGCCGAGAAGAAGCGGAAGCGCCGCAGAGGCCCCGGAGCTTCCGAGAGACGCGTCGTCGGTCGAGGTCTCGCCGTCTGCCGGATTCATCGCGGTCACCTCCTTCGCCGAAATCGGTCATCCACTCTGGCCCGTCACGCATTGCCAAACGAACAATTCACCACTTTACCCCACTTGGCACCATAATCCCCCACTTCTATATGCTTTGTGTGTTTCAGGGCCGCAGAATCAGCCACACCTCCCGGCACGCCGGAAACGCCGGCAAGGTCGTGACGGTTATTCCCGGTTCGCCCGCACGCTCAAAAAACGCAACGAGTAGAGGGGTGACGGTAGATTTGAATGCCTGATATTTCCACCACATGAAACGGATTGGCATGTCGAGTTACTCCTCACAGCTTCACGCCGAGCAGCAGGTCGTCACACGTCTGTACGACCGTTTGGACACATTGCGCGACAACACACGATCACGTCTCGCGGCGGTGAGAGCAGCGGGTTCCCACGGTTCCCCCACGCAGAGGACGGAACGCGACTCCTTCGCCACGATGTACGAGGACAGGCTCATGCAGCTTCGCGCCGTCGAGGATCGATTGGTTTTCGGCCGACTCGACAAATCGGATGGACAGCGTCATTACATCGGGCGCATCGGGCTGTCGGACACGAACCACAAGCCGCTTCTCATGGATTGGAGGGCGGAGGCGGCCAGGCCCTTCTACGAGGCGACACCTGCGCATCATGGCGATGTCGTGATGCGTCGGCACATCACCCTTCACTTCCGTGATGTCGCAAGCATCGAGGATGAGGTTCTCGATATGGCGTCCTCCGAAGTGAACAAAGCCACGCAGTCCGGCACGCTCACCGGCGAAGGTGCGCTGCTCGCGTCCCTCGGCGAGCGCCGCACCGGTCGGATGACGGACATCGTCGCCACCATTCAGGGGGAGCAGGACCGCATCATCAGGGCGCCCCTGCCCGGAGCGCTTGTGGTCCAAGGGGGTCCCGGCACCGGAAAGACCGCCGTCGCCCTTCATCGAGCCGCCTACCTGCTGTACACCCATCGGCGCAGGCTCGGAAGATCGGGCGTGCTTGTCGTCGGACCAAGCCAGGAATTCCTCCACTACATCGATCAGGTCCTCCCCTCTTTGGGAGAGACGGGAGTGGTCAGCAGAACGATAGGCGACCTCATTCCAGGAATCGTGGCGACCCGGGACGACGCCCCCGCCGTGGCCCGCATCAAAGGCGAAAGACGCATGGCCACGGCGGTGGCCAACGCCGTCAGGGCGCGAGAACGCGTCCCGTCCAAACTTCCGATCACCAGAGTGAACGGCATGGACGTCCCGATGCTCGCCACCGACGTGGAGCATGCCATCGCGACCGCCCGTAGCACCCGCAAGCCCCACAACAAGGCAAGGGACACTTTCCTCAAAACAATGATGTCGGCTCTGAGGATGCGCTATGTGGAAGGCCTTGACTACACGCCCGAACGGGATGAGCTCAACGACGTGGACACCCAGCTCATGATGAACGACGAGCTGCGGCATTCCTTGAATCTCGCATGGCTTCCCATGACGGCGACATGGCTGATCGATCAGATGCTGGCCAAACCCGCGCAACTTGGCGCGTTCGCGCCTTGGCTCACCAACGCGGAGATCTCAAGCCTCATCCGGCCCAAGGGGTCGCCTCTGACCAGATCGGATATTCCGCTTGTCGACGAGGCGTTCGAACTTCTCGGCCCCGATCCCAGGGAGGAGGCCCGGCGGCGCGCGCAGAAAACCCGCAAGGATGAGGACGTCGGATTCGCCAGGGATACTCTGGCCCAGGCGGGAATAGGTTCGGGCATCGTCACCGCCTCGATGCTGGCCGACAGCATGGGCGATGACGACGAGGACAGCATAGCCACGAGGGCCGGCGGCGACCGCTCGTGGACATATGGGCACGTCGTGGTCGACGAGGCTCAGGAGCTCACGGCGATGGACTGGCGCATGCTCCTGCGGCGATGCCCATCAAGATCGTTCACCATCGTCGGGGATGTCGCGCAGACATCCTCTCTCGGAGGCACGCGGCATTGGGATACCACCATGAACCATCTCTTCGGCCCCGGGAACTGGGATCTGCGGGAACTGACCATCAACTACCGCAATCCGCGAGCCGTCTCCGATCTGGCCACCGACTTCGCGAAACGATCCGGGCTGTATGTGTCCACCGTCAAGGCGGTGCGCGACATGCCCCAATCCGTCTCACGCCTGACCGCAGACGACCGAGAAGGACTTATCAGCATGGTGGGCTCCACCGTCCTTGATTTGACACGCCGTTTCGTGGCCGACGACGGAACCGGACGCGTCGCCGTCATCGTTCCGGACTCCTGGCGCGACGATGTCCGCGACGGCATCACCGCCACACTGCGCTCCGGCCTGCCCGCGGACGACGCCAAGCGCATCGCCGGCCAGGCATCCTGGGATGAGCAGGTGTCGATATGCTCTGCGCATTCTGTTAAGGGCTTGGAATATGATGCCGTTGTGGTTGTGGAACCAGGGGAGATCGAACAGTCGGCGCCATCACGCATCACGGCCGCGGCCGATTTGTATGTGGCTATGACGAGGCCGACGCAACGGCTGGTCATCGCCCGCACTCGGGACGACGCAAGATCTTCGGAAATCTAAGGTGGAGGATATGCCCAAAGCACTGTTGTTGGAGAACATCCATCCGTTCGCGGCCCAATCGCTGCGGGACCACGGCTTCGAGGTCGAGACCCGATCCGGCGCCCTTGGAGAGGATGAGCTGATCGGGGCCCTTGAGGGGGTCGACGTTCTCGGCATCAGATCGAAAACCACCGTGACCAGAAAGGTCATCGACGCACGCCCGGATCTGACGGCCATCGGCTGCTTCTGCATCGGAACGAACCAAGTGGATCTCGACTACGCCGCGGACAAGGGCATCGCGGTGTTCAACGCGCCCTACTCCAACACCCGCTCGGTGGTCGAGCTGGTCATCAGCGACATCGTGTGCCTGATGAGACGAATCCCAGCGCACACCCATCACCTCAAGCACGGACTGTGGGATAAAACGGCAAAAGGCTCGCACGAAGTTCGCGGCAAGACCTTGGGCATCGTCGGCTATGGCAATATCGGCTCCCAGCTGTCCGTTCTCGCGGAGGCCATGGGAATGCGCGTGGTGTTCTACGATTTGGAAGAGAAGCTGGTGATGGGCAACGCCCGCCGCATGCCGACCCTTAACGCACTTCTGGAGGAATCGGACGCAGTGTCCCTCCATGTGGACGGGCGCAAGTCGAACGTCGGGTTCTTTGGCGAGGATCAGTTTGAGCACATGAAGCAGGATGCGATTTTCATCAACCTCTCACGTGGCTTCGTCGCCGATCTCGACGCTCTGAAAAGGCATCTGGATTCCGGTCATCTTTCGGGCGCCGCGGTGGACGTCTTCCCGACCGAACCAAAGAAAAGCGGTGACAGCTTCATCACCCCCCTCGCCGATGAGGACAATATGATTTTGACGCCGCACATCGGCGGATCGACGCTGGAGGCCCAGGAGTCCATTGGACATTTCGTCTCGCAGCGTCTGCAGGACTATTGGTTCCGCTCATCGACCACCATGTCGGCGAATCTTCCCCAGATGACACTCCGATCGGGAACCGGCGACGCGCGCATCGCCCATCTTCACACGAACCTTCCAGGCGTCCTCGCGCAGGTCAATCAGATACTGGGCGCCGAGAACATCAACGTGACGGCCCAATCCCTGTCGACAGAGGGCGATCTGGGATACGTCGTCACGGACGTCTCCCACATGCCAACCTCTCAGGCGCTCCAGTCGCTGAGGAGCATTTCCGGAACCATCAGGATGCGGATCATAGACCTCTGATCGACCGAAAGCCCTCGGCAGCACAAAGGGCGCAGGAACGCAAGGACGCAGGTAGTCGCGGAACGGAATCTTCCGGCCACCTGCGCCCCTGTAAATCCATGACTGTGACATCTATGCCGTTGCCGCACCATCCGTTGCCGCACATCCATGCCCATGTCCGTCATGCCCATGTCTGCGCAATCCGTGCGTTGATGGGCGCGCGGTTTATGAATGCGCCCTTTGGCGGCAACCTCATCCACGTTCCGATCGGAGCGCGTCAATGGCCTTCTGGAAATCGTCCAGACCTTCGAAATTGCTGTACACGCTCGCGAATCTCAGATACGCCACTTCGTCAAGGTCGCGCAGAGGTCCAAGAATGGCCTTGCCCACATCCTCGGACCGCACCTGGGCCAGTCCACGCGCGCGTAGATCCTCCTCAACCCGCTGCCCCAACGCCTTAAGGTCATCCTCCTTGATGGGACGGCCTTGGCACGCCTTGCGGACTCCGCTGATGACTTTGTCCCTGTCGAAAGGCTCGACATTGCCCGACCTCTTCGTGACAAGAAGCATGGTCGTCTCCAAGGTGGTGAAACGTCGACCGCATACGGGGCATTCACGCCGCCGACGAATCAAATGGCCATCATCGCTTATTCTCGTATCAATGACTTTGGTATCGGGGTTCTGACAAAAAGGACAGTGCATACCCTACAGAATAGCCATATCCCGCGCACTCTCCCGGCGGATTGTCCATGGTGTCGCCGCGCCTGCGCTCACGTGAACGACGACTGCGTTCGAGAGTCCACTGCCGATTCGGGTGGCCCACGCTCACCATGACTCGGCATCGACGGGAAGAACTATCTTCTCCCCCGGCGTCAGCGTTGGATCCTCATCGTGGTTCA
>NZ_CASEXV010000037.1 GCF_949292005.1 uncultured Bifidobacterium sp.
CCGACTCCGATCGAGGATGGAAGGATTCGTGCGCGCGCCTCGTCGGGTGGCGGATCAAACCCATGATGAGATGCTCGGACGATGCTGGACGCTGGGCCGGCGTGTGAGGGCGCGTCTGGCGAATGGGGGCGCCATAGTCGGAAGGGCGCTGGATCTGGAGCCGGATGCGGCACTGAGAATACGCGATGACACCGGCGTCATCCATGTGGTGCGTACGGGGGACGTCGGCGTTCTGGCCGGGTGACTTCGCGGAGGGCATGGTCGGCTGAAGAGCGATTCCACGGTCGGCGAACCGTGCGATCCGCATACAGCGGTCAACGGCCCTTTGCCTCAATCCTTCGCGGACGATGGGTTCCGTCGGGCGGCGGCCATGGAGATCCCGCTGACGGCGGCGCAGGCGACCGTCGCCTTCAGCAGGTCGACAAGGATGAATGACGCGGTGGACATCGCCACGATTCCTGGAGACAAGGATGTGACGGCGCTTTGAACGCCGATTCCCAGGGCGTAGAGCACAATGATGCATCCGCTGATGGCGGCCGTGAGATTGGCGGCCATCAGCGCGAAGAATCTCGCGACCGGCGCGCCGATGGCTTCCGTCCTACGACGCAGAGACGACGCCACAATCGCGGTCACCACCGCGGCGGGAAGGAAACCGATGAGGAAACCCCCGGACGGTCCTACGAACGACGCCGCAGACCCGCCTCCTGCGAACACGGGCAATCCGGCCGCCCCAGACCCCAAATAGAGGATGATGCTTCCCGCGGCCTCGCGCCAAGGAAGCATGAGCCCGGCGAGCATCACGACGAAGGTCTGGAGGGTGATGGGGACCGGAGTCCCCGGCAGCGGGATGGCTCCGGACATCGCCGCGGCCGCGAGGAGTCCGGCGAACAGCGCCGACCTCATAACGCTCTGTCCCAGAGGCTTTCTCAGTGATGGGATGCGGATCAGAATGTCATGCATGGTGTCTCCTTCGGTGTCGTTGTCCGTAGTGGAAGCTGGCAGCGCCATAAGCGGCGATTCCTGCGTCCGGCCTTCACGCGGGACATCGTAGACAGGGGTGGCGCGTGGTTCTTTGTCGAAAACCACAGGACGTCGGGCGTTCGGCGCGGCACGACCTCATCCGGGGGTATGCGGCTCTTTTCCGCCGATTCTGTGATGTCCGCGACGGATGATCATGATGCCATCCTTTGATGTCGTTTGAGGAAACCTCCAAAGACGGCCGTGTTTCTTGTGCGATTCATCGTTACGGGCGGATCGCCATCCTAATACGGTCTGCCGTATGTCCAATTCGATCACATCCCTCCTCGTGGCTAATCGTGGCGAAATCGCTCTGCGCGTCATTCGGACCGCCAAGGAAATGGGAATTAGGACCATCGCCGTGTACGCGCAGCAGGACCGTGACGCCCCCTATGTGGACATGGCCGATGACGCGTATCTGATTGCCGGGGACAGCTATCGGGACACCTATCTCAATGAGGACCGCGTCATGGAGATCGTGGTCCGTTCAGGTGCCAGCGCCGTTCACCCCGGATACGGCTTCCTATCGGAATCGCCGTCCTTCGCCCGTCGTGTCGTGGAGACCGGCGTCGTGTGGGTGGGCCCATCACCCGGGGCTTTGGAGAGGCTGGGAGACAAGGTTCTGGCGCGTCGCACCGCATCTGAGGCCGGGGTCCCCATCTCGGCCGGAATCGACCATCCCGTGCGAGGGCTTGATGAACTGCTGGAGTTTGGCCGCGGCCAGGGGTATCCGCTGGTGCTCAAGCGCATGGACGGCGGCGGCGGCCGAGGAATCTGCGTTGTCAATGACGATGATGGGTTGCGGACCTTCTTCATGTCGCACGACGCCGTTCAGGGTGGCGATCTCTCATCCTATTTCGCAGAGGAGTTCATCGGATCGTCACGCCATGTGGAGACCCAGTGCGCCAGGGATTCGCATGGGGGGTTCGTGGTGTATTCCACCCGTGACTGCACGATCCAACGGCGCCACCAGAAGCTGATCGAGGAGGCTCCCGCGCCGTTCATGCCCGAGGGTGCCGAGGAGGAGCTGGCGCGCCATTCCCGTGCGCTCTTCGAAGCCGTCGGATACGTGGGTCTGGGAACATGCGAGTTCATGATGGATGAACAGGGGACCATACGGTTTCTTGAGGTCAATCCCCGGCTGCAGGTGGAGCACACGGTCAGCGAGCAGGTGTGCGGAATCGATCTGGTGCGCGAGCAGGTGCGGATCGCGGCGGGTGCTTCCGTGACCCATCCTGAGGGCTCGCGCGGTCATAGCGTCGAGTTCCGGATCACCTGCGAGGATCCTGCCACGAACCTCACTCCGTCATCCGGGACGCTCGAGGAGCTGACATGGCCGTCCGGTCCCGGAATCCGTGTCGATTCGGGAGTCGCCGTGGGAGATGTCGTGTCTCCTGCTTTTGACTCGCTTATGGGCAAGCTCGTCGTAACCGCCCAGGACAGACCCTGCGCCATCGCCCGCGCCATGCGGGCGTTGGATGAGATGAGGGTCCATGGCGTGGCCACACCGATATCCCTGTACAGGCGGATCATGGCGGATCCTGCGTTCAACGGCTCGTGGGGAAGGTTGGGAATCTCCACCACATGGTTGGAGGACACCTATCTCAACAAGCCGCCGGCGACCGCGGCCGCCGGGCAGCCGGCCTCCCTCACGCCCGGCGTTGATTCCGACGCGGGAGCGGAACGTTCCGATGATGAGTCCTTCGTCGTGGAGATCAACGGGCACCGCACCGCCATCACGATTCCTGGCGATGTTGTGGCGCATGTTCTCGCATCCCCCATCACCAGGCCAAAGGCCCGCAGGGTGCAGCCGCTTCGAGGTGGGCATGGCGGTCCTCTGGCTGGCCCCGCGAGACGTCCCGAGGAGGCTCCGGGGGTCATCGCATCCCCGATGAGGGCCGTGGTCACGAGGATCATGGCCCAGGTGGGGGATGAGGTGGACCAGGGCGACCTCCTCGTCGTTGTGGAGTCTATGAAGATGGAGAACTACATCTATGCCCCATGCAAGGGCGTCGTGGTCTCAGTCAAGGTCGACGCGGGAGCGAGCGTCGAGCCCGGGGATGTTCTGGTCGTCATGGATGACGCCGGATGTTCGCAGGACGGGGCCGAACCGTCCGGAAAGGAGTCGTGACCATGCAGACCCGACAGCCATTGGCCCCTGCGATAGCGCGTGCCGCCGATCTTGCGAGGGCGAGTGAGGGACGCGCCTGCGCCAAGCAGCACGCCAAGGGGAAGAGGACCGCGCGTGAGCGTCTGGATCTGCTGTTCGACCCGGGAAGCTTCAAGGAGACCGGGCGGTTCATCGGAGCGGACATCAACAACGATCAGGCGGGATGCGCGGTCGTGACGGGCATGGGGCAGGTTCGTGGCCGGACCGTGGCGGCGTATGCCCAAGACTTCTCGGTGAGGGGTGGAACGCTGGGCGCCGTCGAGGGGGACAAGATCCTGCGTCTGATGGATGAGGCCATGCGGGTCGGGGTGCCGATCGTCGCGCTCCTGGATTCGGGTGGAGCGCGGATCCAGGAGGGTGTGGCGGCGCTTTCCCGGTATGGCGGCATATTCCGCGCGACCTGCCGGGCGAGTGGCATGGTTCCCCAGATATCCCTCATCCTTGGCCCGTGCGCGGGCGGAGCGGTGTATTGCCCCGCGTTGACCGATCTGATCGTCATGACCCGTGAGAACTCCCACATGTTCGTCACCGGTCCCGATGTCGTCCGTGAGGCGACGGGGGAGAGCGTCGGCATGGACGATCTGGGCGGCGGACGGATGCACGCGTCCGTGTCCGGGGTCGCCCATTATCTGGCCGAGGACGAGACGGATGCCATCGACTATGCGAGGGTCGTGCTGTCATATCTTCCCTCCAACTGCGAGCAGACGCCGCCCCGATACGATTACGTTGCCACGCGCGCCGACAGGAGGACGGCGGACGAGCTGGCCTCCATCGTCCCCGAGCGTGACCGTGAGCCCTACGACATGCGTGATGTCATCGCGCTCATCATGGACTATGGCGAGTTCGTTCAGGTGCATGAGATGTATGCCGGAAGCGCTTTGACCGGATTCGCGTGCATCGATGGCCGCAGTGTCGGGATCGTGGCCAATCAGCCATGCGTCATGGGCGGTGTGCTGGATGTCGAGTCCTCGGAGAAGATCGCGAGGTTCGTCGCGATGTGCGATGCCTTCAACCTTCCGGTGGTCACTTTGGTGGACACTCCGGGCTATCGACCTGGTTCCGATCAGGAGAGGGCCGGAATCATCCGCCGGGGAGCCAAGGTGATCTACGCGTACGCCGAGGCCCAGGTCCCTCTGGTGACGGTGGTTCTGCGCAAGGCCTTCGGTGGTGCATACATCGTGATGGGATCGCGGTCGATCGGCGCGGACGAGGTGTTCGCCTGGCCGACGAGCCGCATCGCCGTTCTGGGTGCGCAGGGCGCCGTCGACATCATCCATCGGCGTGAGCTTCTCACGGCCCATGAGCGGGGCGAGGATGTGGAGGCGCTTCGCCGAGACCTGGTGAACGACTACGAGAACCGGGTCGTCAACGCGAATCTGGCCTTGGAAACCGGTCAGATCGACGCGATGATCGATCCGGCGCAGACCCGGGACGCGATCGTCTCCTCGCTGACGGCGCTCTCGTCCAAGAGACGGTCCGAGCGCACATCGAGACACCACGGCAACCCTCCGCTCTGATAAGTCCGGTCCGACTTCGGGCCTGTCCGCGGCAGGATCCATCCGTGTCCGCCTTTTCGTTCATATCCATTCGCACATACATCCACTTCTGTTCGCGTCCACGGCATATCCATGTCGTCGCGCATATCAGCAACAAAGGATCAAACATTATGACCGCATCATTTCTCTCCGGACTCTCCGGCCGCAGCCACGCCCTCGTCTTCGCGGGGCAATCCACGCCGTGGACGCAGGCCCTCGCCGATCTCAGAGGCGATCCTGTTCTGTGGGAATCCCTGACATCTCTTATGGATGAGGCCGAGACAAGGCTCGGGCCCGTCAGCGCGGATCTTATGAAGGCCGTGGGCCGTCCCGTGTCGGTGGTGGCTGAGGCCGCCATGGCAACCGGTGACGAGGCGGAATCGTCCCGTATTCCGGACTCCAGCGACGCGGCCGTCAGTGTGCCGGGGATAGCGTTGGCGCAGTGCGGGGCGTTTCTGGATCTCGTGCAGCTTGGCTATGGTCAGGATTCGCGTCCTCGCGCCGTCATGGGACATTCGCAGGGCGTGCTTGCGGCGAGGATGGTGAACGCCGTTCTGCGGACGGGCTCGGTGGACCGGGCCCGAAAGGATATCGTCGACACTCTGATGATCGCCAGACTTATAGGCGCCGCCGCAACCAGGTGCGCCGGAATCCTCGGCATCCGCGCTCAGGGGGAGGCAACCCCGATGCTGTCGGTGACGGGGATGACACCGGCCCAGGCCCGGGCGTTGATCGGCCGGATTCCGGATGCCCGCGGTCCTGTCGACGTGGCCGTGGTCAACGACGCGGACCGCGTGGTGTTGTCCGGATATCCCGGGGATCTTATCGTGGCGTCACGGGCCGCGGACGATGAGAAGCGCCGTGAGGCCGTGGAGCGTAAGGCCGGAACCCGTGGCGGATCGCTTTTCGATCCCGTCATGGAGTATCTCGACGTGACGGTGCCCTTCCACTCCCCCCTGATGGAGCCGGCGGTTGTGGAGGTGCGCGGCTGGGCCGAGGCCTGTGGGCTGGATGGCGATGAGGCGGCGCGGCTCGCGTCGACCGTGCTTGTCGAGCATGTCGACTGGGCTGCGGGAATGAGGAATCTGCTTAAGTCCTCCTCGACGGGAGACGATCCGCTGTGGATTCTCGATATGGGGCCGGGGCGAGTCCTTGGCCGGATAGTCTCATCCCTCGCTCAAGGGACGGGAGCCGGTGTCGTCGATGCGTCGGAGGGCGACATGCGTGAGCGGATATCCACATCCGACGAGGATCCCGAGAGGTTGCAGGATTGGAACGTCTTCCTTCCCCATGTCCGCATGGTTGGCGGTGAGCCGCGTCTGCTCACGCGCTTCAGCGACTTGACGGGGAAGCCCCCGGTTCTTCTCGCGGGCATGACGCCGACGACAGTGGACCCGGGAATCGTCGCGGCTGCGGCGAATGCGGGATATTGGGCCGAACTCGCCGGTGGCGGGCAGGTGACAGCCGAGGTTTTCGACGCGAATATGGATCGTCTTTCCGGACTGCTGCAGGAGGGGCGCTCCATCGAGTTCAACGCGATGTACATGGACCGGTATCTGTGGGGCCTGCAATTCGGATCATCCCGCATTGTCCCACGGCGCAGGGCCGCCGGAGCGCCCATCGACGGCGTTGTCGTGTCGGCGGGGATACCGGCGTTGGACGAGGCGACGAGGCTTGTCCGCGATCTGCAGGCCGAGGGCTTCCCGTATGTGGCCTTCAAGCCCGGCACGGTGGATCAGATCCGCCAGGTGGTCGCGATAGCGAAGGAGGCGGCGCCCGCCGCGATCATCATGGAGGTCGAGGGAGGGCAGGCCGGAGGGCACCATTCGTGGGAGTCTCTGGACGATCTTCTCGCGAGGACTTACGCGCAGGTGAGGGCGTGCGACAACATAGTGCTGGTGGCCGGAGGAGGCATGGGAACCGCGAGAATCGCGTCGCGCTACCTTTGGGGAACGTGGTCTGCCGGCCGCTCGCTTCCGCCCATGCCCGTGGACGCCGTGATGATCGGAACCGCCGCCATGACCGCGCGGGAGGCCCTGACCAGTCCGGATGTCAAACGCATGCTTGTTAACACCCCCGGACTTCCCGCGTCAACGGGTCGGGATGCGGACACAGATCCGTTCGCGCCTCGTGAGCCATGGGTGAAGGCCTTCCACGTCAGCGGCGATATGACGTCGGGGATGAGCCATCTGCACGCGGACATCTATGAGGTTGAGAACTCTTCGGCGCGCTGCGGCAGGCTTTTGGCCCATCTGACCACGCATCCCGAGGAGATGGCCTCGCGTCGGCAGGAGATCATCGCGGCGCTCGCAGACACCGCCAAGCCCTATTTCGGCGATCTGGAGACGATGACCTATGAGGAATGGGCCCGGCGTTTCGCGGATCTCTGCCATCCATGGGCTGACCGCACCTATGCCGTGCGTTTCGCCCATCTGCTCGACCGCATCGAGGCGCGTGTGTGCGAGCAGGACTCGGGAACGGTGGAGTCCGTGCTCGATGAGCGTCTTGTCACCGAGGACCCGGCGTCGGCGATCGACGCGTTGGTCGCGAGGTATCCCCTCGCGGGTTCGTTGAGGGTGGAGCCCCAGGACGCCGCCTGGTTCCCCGAACTCGTCCGCGAGTATCCCAAGCCCATGCCCTTCGTTCCCGTACTCGACGAGGATCTTCTGCGCTGGTGGGGGCAGGATCAGCTGTGGCAGTCCCAGGATCCCCGGTACCCGGCTGATTCAGTGCGTGTGATTCCCGGGCCGGTCTCAGTGGCGGGAATAACGGGCATGGACGAGCCGGTGGCGTCGATTCTTCGGCGCTTCGAGAGGACGGCGATTGACGAGGCGCCGCGTGATGAGGACGTGTCCACCGCCATCTCCGCCGTCGACGCGCCCTCGCGTGTGGATGATGCCTCGCGTGTGGATGGCGCCTCGCACGTGGAAGCCGTCGCGCAGGCCTTGGTGCGGCATAGTCCGGTCATCTCATGGTTGGGCAGGATGATTCCGAACCCGCTGCGGACGCAGGTCGGGGAATCCGATCATGGTGGGGAACTGGGGCGGATGGTCGTTGTGGGCCATGACGGGGACGATGTCCTGCTCGAGGCGGTTATCGATCTGGACACATATGACGGTGATCGCGGCGTGGACGATCCCGCGCGTCACGCCGTGCGGTCGATGTCCATTCCCTTGCGTGTGGACGTCGCGTCGGTCGGCCGGGCCCCCAGGGTGGACCGTGAACGGCTGGCTACGGATGTCAGGTCGCTTCTTGCTGGTACCGCGGGAGTCGGCGGCATCGGCGCGGGCGGCGATCCGGTCGAGGACCTTCCTCGTGTGGATTCGCCGGACGTCGAGCATCCCTTTGGGGTGGCGTCATACGAGTACACGTGGTCGCGCGGTTTGGGAGCCGACCACGAGGCGGCCACGGCGGGGACGCTGCCGGATGGTCTTGATCCGTCCGAGCTCGTCCCCGATGCCTTGGTGGGACCGGTGTGGCCCGCGATTTATGCGGCGCTGGGCTCCATAGACATGGGTGGCACTCCCGTTATCGAGGGGTTGCTTGACGCGGTGCATCTTGACCACATGATCCGTCTGCTCGTTCCTTCCGAGAATCTGACACGGTATGTCGGGAGTCGGATCAGCGTGCGCTCCTGGGCCGAGCGCTGCCAGGAGTCGTCGTCGGGACGCCTGGTCACGATACACGTCAGCCATACGGCATCCGATGGTGTCGCGATCGCCGAGGAGACCGAACGGTTCATCATCCGCGGACGTGTCGGATCGGAGGACAAACCCCGGTCCTGCGCTCCGTACGGCGGGGCCGTGTCGCCGGAGGACAGCGTCGACGTCGTGCGCCGCCACCTGCGCCGTGTGGTCATCTCCGCGCCTGACGACATGACGACGTTCGCCCGGACGTCGGGTGATTTCAACCCCATCCACACCTCACGCCGTGCGGCCCGCGTGGCAGGTCTGGACGCTCCGCTCGTGCATGGCATGTGGCTGTCTGCGGCCGTCCAGCACATCATGCAGGCGACGGATCGCGACGGGCGTGCGTGGCGGATCGAAGGCTGGACCTACACGATGTTCGGAATGGTCGCGCTTCGGGACTCCATAGAGGTCACGGTGGAGAGGATTGGACGGGTCCGTCACGGCGGGATGCTTTTGGAGGCCACTTGCCGTGTGGGGGACGTGGTGGTGTCCCGCGGAACCGCGCGGGCGTACTCTCCCGTTACGGCGTTCGTGTACCCCGGTCAGGGTGTCCAGAGCACGGGAATGACGTTGGATGAGAGATCCTCGTCGCCGGCGGTTCGTGATGTGTGGGAGCGAGCCGACGCGGTCACCCGTGATCGTCTGGGATTCTCGATACTGGCTATAGTGCGTGACAACCCACGCAGCATCGTCGTGAACGGGACCGTTCTGCGTCATCCTGACGGACTCCTCAATCTCACCCAGTTCACGCAGGTCGCGCTCGCGGTGGTGGCATTCGCCCAGACGGCGAGGCTGCGGGAGGCCGGAGCGGATGTATGGCCGGCCTATTACGCCGGTCACTCGCTCGGTGAGTACACGGCGCTGAGCTCATTCGCGTCGATAATCCCCTTGGAGACGGTGATCGAGCTGGTCTACCATCGAGGATCCACCATGCATCATCTCATCGAGCGCGACGAGCGTGGACGCTCGAACTACCGGATGGGCGCGCTACGCCCCAACCAGTTCGGCGTGGGAGACGACGGCGTGCGCGACTATGTCGAGGGCGTGGCGCGGGACAGTGGCGAGTTCCTGGAGATCGTGAACTACAACCTCGAGGGATCGCAATACGCCGTCGCCGGCACCATTGCGGGGCTGAAGGCGTTGAAGACCGACAGTGAGCGTCGTGCGGCGGAATATGGCGGGAAGCCGCCTTTCATGCTCGTGCCGGGAATCGACGTCCCCTTCCATTCGACGCTGCTTCGTAAGGGAGTGCCGGAGTTTCGAAGCACTCTTGACAGGCTTCTCCCACAGGACATCGATTCAGATCGGCTGGTCGGCCGATATATTCCGAACCTTGTGGCGCGTCCCTTCGAGCTCACGCGGGATTTCGCCCGGTCGATACTGGATGTGGTGCCCTCCGAACCGGTGTCCGAGATTCTCAACGACCCCGCGCGGTGGGACGGGCTCGCCAGCCATCCCCATGCTCTGGCCAGGGTCCTGCTCATCGAGCTTCTGTGCTGGCAGTTCGCATCGCCGGTGCGGTGGATCGAGACGCAGAATCTTCTGTTCTCGTCGATCAGACGCGGAGGTCTGGGTGTGGGCCAGCTCATCGAGGTTGGTCCCGGATCGGCCCCAACGTTGGCGAATATGGCGGCGAAAACACTCAAACTTCCACGTTTTGAGGGAGTTCACGTCGATGTGCGCAATGTGGGGCGGGATTCCGCGGTCGTCTATATGACGGATGCGGACATCCACGTCGATCCTCCGGTGGAGACTGTGGCGACGGCCTTGGGTTCCATGGCATCGGGTGATCCCGGATCAAGTGATGCGGGCGCGTCGCCGATGGCCGACACCGCCAATGCCGCGCACGTCGCCGGGCCGGTCGAGGAGCCTGCTGTTGCCGCTGTTCCGGCGGAATCCGTTGCGGATCTCGATTTTCCGGCGCATGAGGCGGTCGCGGCGGTGATCGCCTACGAGGCCAAGATCAGACCCGATCAGATAGCGGCGCATGACACGACCGACACCCTGACCAGTGGCGTCTCGTCGCGGCGCAATCAGTTGATCATGGATATGGGCGTGGAGCTGGGGATCCCCGGAGTGGATGGGGCGGCGGATGCTCCGATGTCACGACTTGGGGGGATGGTCGACGCCGCGGCGCCTTCGTACCGTCCCTTCGGCCAGGTCCTCGTCGAGGCGGTGTCGGCCCGGATCAGAGAGGTGTTCGGCGCGTCCGGAATGTCGCGCAAGGACATCGAGAACCGCGTGACGTCGGTGTGGTCGTTGAGACAGGGGTGGGTCAACCATGTCCTGCTTGAGCTGTGTCTGGGAACCCGCGAGGGCGAGTCGCTTCGTGGAGGCGATCTGGCGACACTGGGAACGACGGTCTCGGATTCGGCGTCGGCGCAGGGGCTTGTCGACGAGGCGGTGACTGCGGTCGCCGCGTCGCATGGCATCCAGGTCTCCAAGCCCGTCCGTGGATCGGGCTCGGCCGTGGTGGACTCCGCGGCGCTGGATGACTATGCCGCTCGCGTCACCGGTCCGGACGGGGTCCTCGCCGCGACCGCCCGATGCGTTTTGGACCAGCTGGGGCTGTCGACGCCCGCTCCCACGGGAGACGTCGACGTCGACGCCCGTGCGTTGGCCGAGACGGTCCGCGCCGAATTGGGGGAGGATTGGCCGCGTCAGGTGGCGCCGACCTTTGATCCCCTCGCCGCGATCCTCTTCGACGATCGGTGGGCCACGGCCCGGGAGGATGTCGCACGCGTCTATCACGAGCATGACGCGCGTGCGGCTTCCCGCGATTTCGTGGGATCAGGGAAGGCCGTCCACGATGAGGCCGAGTGGTTCGCCGGGCGGTCCCGTCGCGACGGAGATGTCGAGACGGCCAATCACCTCGAATCCATAGCGGCCGACGCGTTGCTGACGCGGGATGCCGGGAAAGCCATGCGCTTCCGATCCACGATCGCCGTGGTGACGGGGGTGGGCCCGCGCTCGATCGCGGGGGCCGTCGTCTCCCGGCTTCTTGAGGAGGGAGCCACCGTCATCGCGGTGTGCCATCGCCTTGACGATCGGATGCGCATATGGGCGCGTGACATGTTCCGGGACCATGCCGGTGTGGAATCCACGCTGTGGCTGGCGTCGGCGAATCTGTCAAGCTATCGGGATGTGGATGCTCTGGTCTCCTGGATTACCTCCGAGCAGACATCGGTGTCGGGTGCCACGACGACGGTTGTGAAGCCGGCCTATTCTCCCGATGTGCTCATCCCCTTCGCGGCGCCGCGTGTGCATGGGTCGTTGGAGGACTCGGGACCGCTGTTCGAATCGCAGGCCAGACTCATGCTGTGGGGTGTGGAGCGTCTCATCGCCGGATTCGCGGGAGCGGAGTCGGGAGCGGACGTCTCGCATCGCATGCATGTGGTTCTTCCGGGGTCTCCCAACCGTGGGGTTTTCGGCGGCGATGGAGCATATGGGGAGGTCAAAGGCGCTTTTGACGCTTTGGTGGCGCGATCCACCTCGGAGTCCGGATGGTCGTCGCGCGTCACGTTCGCCCATCCTCTGATCGGATGGGTCAGGGGAACCGGACTGATGGGGGGCAACGATCTCTTGGCCGCGGCCGCCGAACGCCATGGCCTGCGTACATACTCCACGGAAGAGATGGCCGGCAGCATCATAGATCTGGCCACGCCGGACGCTCGGCGCCGTGCCACGGACTCGCCGTTGACGGCCGATCTCACCGGAGGTTTGGGAGCGTCTCCTCTCGACATCCGGAAGCTGCGCGAGGAGGCCGCGAGGGATTCCGGGTCCGATAACGCCGTCGCCACGGAGGCGGATCGCGAGCCGGCGCCGCAGGTTCCGCGCCGCGGCATCCGGGTTCTTCCCACGCCACATGTTCCGCATGTGGTGGATCTCGACCCCGAGCAATGGGGTGATGTCGAGGCTCGGCCGGATGAGATGATCGTCGTGGTGTCCGTCGGCGAGTTGGGCCCCTGGGGCTCCGGCAGGACGCGTTTCGAGGCGGAGATGGGGCTGGAATCCGATGGGACTGTGGAGCTGTCCGCCGCCGCGGTGCTTGAGCTGGCCTGGGGAATGGGTCTCATCCACTGGCAGGACGGCCCGACTCCGGGTTGGTATGACGCGGATGACACACAGGTTCCGGAGGAGGACATCCATGACCGCTTCCACGATGAGGTCGTTGCGCGCAGCGGGATTCGACCCTTCGAGGAGGGTATGGGAGGCGATTACCGCGACGGCGCCGACGAGCATGAGGTCGAGGTGTTCCTCGACCATGACGTCTCCTTCCATGTCCCGGACCGCCGTCGCGCCGAGGAGTATGTGGCGCAGGATCCGGAGCGGACGGCGATCGCGTCTGATGACGATTCCCACGATTGGGTCGTGACGCGGCGACGTGGATCCATGATCAGGGTTCCGCGTCGAGCGGCCATGACACGCACGGTTGGCGGGCAGATTCCGGATGGATTCGATCCCCGGCGGTGGGGCATTCCCGCATCCATGGTCGGGGAGGTCGATCCCATCGCGCTGTGGAATCTCGTCACCGCGGTTGACGCCTTCCTGTCCGCCGGAATCACGCCGGCCCAGATACTGCGGTCCGTCCACCCCTCGCAGGTGGCCGACACGCAGGGCACCGGCTTCGGGGGGATGCGGTCGATGAGGCGTCTGTATCTGGACCGTTTCCTCGGGCACGACGTTCCCGGCGACATACTTCAGGAGGCGCTTCCCAATGTGGTGGCGGCCCATGTCATGCAGTCGTACGTGGGTGGATACGGGGCGATGGTGCAGCCGGTGTCCGCGTGCGCCACGGCTGCCGTCTCCCTGGAGGAGGCCTGCGACAAGATCGCGCTGGGCAAGGCGGACGTGGTTGTCGCCGGAGCCATTGACGACATCGGCGTGGAATCCGTTGAGGGTTTTGGAAACATGAACGCCACGGCGAACAGCGGCGATATGGCCGCCAAGGGGATCGCTCCGAGGTTCTTCTCGCGAGCCAACGACCGTCGTCGTGGAGGATTCGTCGAGTCGCAGGGCGGCGGAACGGTGCTGGTCATGCGCGGCGATGTGGCGTTGTCCATGGGATTGCCGGTGTCCGCTGTGGTGGGGTATGTCCATTCGTTCGCGGACGGCGCCCACACGTCGATCCCGGCTCCCGGGCTCGGAGCCCTCGCGGCGGGTCTTGGTGGACGGGACGCGCGTCTTGTGAGGAACCTCAGGCGTCTCGGCGTGTCCGTGGATGACATCGCGGTCGTGTCGAAGCACGACACATCCACAGGGGCCAACGATCCCAACGAGTCGGAGCTGCATGAGCGTCTGGCCCGGGCCATCGGCCGCTCCGAGGGCAATCCGCTGCTGGTCGTCTCGCAGAAGACCCTCACCGGTCACGCGAAGGGCGGGGCCTGCGTGTTCCAGGTCAACGGGCTCACGCAGATCTTCGCCTCCGGAGTGGTTCCGGGAAACAAGGCGTTGGATTGCGTGGATCCCGTGATGAGGCGTGATGCCGCGATGGTCTGGCCGCGACGCGCGCTCCACCTGGGCCTTGTCAGGGCGGCGCTGGCGACATCGCTGGGGTTTGGACATGTCTCGGCCGTCGTGGCGTTGGTCCATCCCGGAGCCTTTGAGGCGTCGGTCGCTCGATACGAGGGCGTGGACGTTCTCGATCGGTGGAGGAAACGCGCGAACGCCCGCCTCGCATGGGGCCGCCGGCGCTTGGTCGAGGGCATGATGGGGCACGGGCCCCTGTATGAGCCCATAGACAATCGCCGCATGGGGGACGCCATGTCCCGCGGAACATCCCATGACGTCGAATCCGCCATGCTTCTTGATCCGGATGCCCGTCTGGGCGCCGATGGCGTGTATGCCGGCGTGGCCGATGGTCCCGATGGTTCGGACCGATGATGGACTGCCCGGCGGTGTGCGATCTCGGCGAGGATCTTGCCCCTGTTCTCGGCGTGGGATGCGATGTCGTCGCTATCCCGTCGTTCCGTGACGGCATGGTCCTCCCCGGGTCGCGGATGACTGATCTGTTCTCGGTCCGGGAGAGGCGCCAATGCGTCGCGCTGTCCAAGGCGCATGGCGATGACGAGATCATCCATCTCGCCGCCAGGTGGGCCGGCAAAGAATGTGTCGTCAAGGCGTGGTGTGCGGCACTGGGAGATTCGGATTTCCCCTACGCGGTGGATGGGATGCCGTGGAGCCGCATCGAGATTCTGGACGATAGGCGGTCTGTTCCACATGTGGTTCTGGGTGACGACGTGGCGGAGGCGCTGGTTTCGGGACTGGGACGACGTCTGTCCGCGGGCTCGGGACCCATCGCCGTCCGTTGGAGTCCGTCGCTGTCGCACGACGGGAATCGCGCCTTGGCTTTTGTGGTGTTGTCGGCGTGCCGTCGTGTGAGCGGCCCGCAAACTCGTGTATAATCACACGAGTTGCCTGACGGCGACACGCGGACGTAGCTCAATGGTAGAGCCTCAGTCTTCCAAACTGATTACGCGGGTTCGATTCCCGTCGTCCGCTCCATTCTTCTCCCGTATTGTGTAGACGTACGGATTCAATGGATGGAGCATGCATGTCTGATTCCTCCGCGTTCACTGTCCATGGAGATCGGCCGCCTGAGGGCTCCCGGCGCCCGGATGCCCCAACCGATGGTCGTCCCCTATCGTCTGCGCCATCCGCATCCGAATCGCTTCGTTCCGACGACAATCTGGCCACTGAGATCGTCCATGGTGTTCCCGAGACGGTCGAGGTGTCGAGACACCCTGATGCCTCTATAGGGGATTCCGATCTCTCCCTTGCCGAGATGGGTCGCCGGCGTGCCCATCCGGCGCATTGGATCGTCTACGGGGTGGGGGTTCTGCTGGCGATCATCCTTCCCTACTGGCTGGGGCGTCTTCTTGCGGCGCGCCGCACGGATTGGCTTGTGTCCCACATGCCATCCATCACGGTTGAGGGCGTTGCCCTCGTGTCGTGGCTGGTCACCGTCATCATGTTCGCCGGTCTGGGGCTCGCCATCGTCGAGTCCTCCCGGTGGCTGTGGAGGATCGTTTTCGTGCTGGGGCTGGCGGCCGAGCAGTTTATCGCCGGCCTGGGGCTGTTGAAGTTCGATTTCTGGCATTCCGCCTATGTGATATATGGAAGCCGCGCGCAGTATGCGAACGCCGCTGATATCGGAATCATGGCAGCGGGCTTCGCCATGGCGTTCTACGCGGTTCTCTTTGTGGGACTTCTTGTCGTGATACCCAAGCGGTCGAAGTTGAACGTTCTGACGCGCAGCTGGATGTCCTTCATCCTGTTCTTCGTGATCGAGGTCCTGGCCTATCTCATCGTCGTTCTCTCCGGACTTCTTCACATTTTCTAGGCGTGTGGTCGTTGCGATGCCGTAGACTGGTGACTCGGCGTGTTTCGCCCGCGGATACAGAGCGTTATGGCATCGGGTCATGACACCGCGCAGCAAGACACCAAAGGAGGACGCCGTGGCATTGACGGCTGAGGACAAGAACAGCATCATCTCCGAATACGCGACACATGAGGGCGACACGGGATCCCCGGAGGTTCAGGTCGCGCTGCTGAGCCGCAGGATCGCCGATCTGACTGAGCACCTCAAGGAGCATCCGCACGATCATCATTCGCGTCGTGGACTGCTGCTGATGGTCGGTCAGCGTCGTCGTCTGCTGGACTATCTCAAGCGGGTGGACATCAATAGATACCGTTCGCTGATTGAGCGTCTGGGATTGCGTCGATAAGACTTCGGCTCCCGGGTGGACTTCCACCCGGGAGCCGTTTCTCGTTTCAGGGGCGGTTTTATCCCGGCAGGACTCCCAAGGTCTGTCGGGGGTGCGATAATGCAAACGCTGAGGGGACTCCCCGGGACGGGGTGTCCGCAAACATGAGGAATGACATCTGACATACGAGGGTCGCGGTCGGGTATGCCGCGCGATTATGGCACCGGAGGCTGCCGGGCGTCAGATCACCATGTGGGTATCAGAGGATAAGAAAACAGAACAACAAAAGGAGGAACCCAGTGGAGGGTCCCGAAATCAAGGCCGTTGAGGCCGTTATAGACAATGGGTCGTTTGGCACGCGCACGCTGCGCTTCGAGACGGGAAGGCTTGCCCAGCAGGCCGATGGGGCGGTCGCCGCCTATCTCGACGATGACTCCATGGTGTTGTCCACCACGACGGCGGGATCGAGCCCCAAGGAGAACTACGATTTCTTCCCGCTCACCGTCGATGTGGAGGAGAAGATGTACGCCGCCGGGAAGATTCCGGGGTCGTTCTTCCGCCGTGAGGGGCGCCCCTCGACGGACGCCATTCTGGCCTGCCGCATCATCGATCGCCCGCTTCGCCCGCTGTTCCCGCACACGCTGCGCAATGAGGTCCAGGTAGTCGAGACCGTTCTTGCCGTGAATCCCGAGGATTCCTACGACATGATCGCGCTCAACGCCGCTTCTGCGTCCACGCTCATCTCCGGACTGCCCTTCGAAGGGCCGGTCTCCGGCGTGCGCTTGGCGCTGGTTGATGGACAGTGGGTCGCATTCCCGACGTGGACCGAACGCGACAAGGCCGTGTTCGAGCTTGTCGTCGCCGGGCGTGTGGTGGAGAACGGCGATGTCGCCATCGCCATGATCGAGGCAGGAGCCGGCAAGAACGCTTGGCACCTCATCTATGACGAGGGCCAGACCAAGCCTGATGAGGAGGTCGTGGCCGGCGGAATCGAAGCGGCCAAGCCCTTCATCAAGGTCATCTGCGAGGCGCAGGACAAGCTCAAGGAACTCGCCGCGAAGCCCACGAAGGACTTCCAGCTCTTCCCCGAGTACACCGACGCGCTGTATTCACGAATCGACGAGATCGCCCACAAGGACCTTGACGAGGCGCTGTCGATCGCGGAGAAGCTTCCCCGTCAGGAGCGCATTCACGAGATCAAGGAGTCCGTGCGCGCGGCCATCGCCGATGAGTTCACCGACATGGACGCCGCCGAGAAGGACAAGGAGCTGGGCAACGCCTTCAAGGAGCTTCAGCGCCAGATCGTCCGTCGCCGCATCCTGACCGAGGATTTCCGTATCGACGGTCGTGGGCTTCGCGATATCCGCACGTTGTCGGCCGAGGCCGACATCGTCCCGCGGGTTCACGGCTCGGCTCTGTTCCAGCGCGGCGAGACCCAGATTCTTGGCGTCACCACGCTGAACATGCTCAAGATGGAGCAGCAGGTCGACTCTCTGTCCGGCCCTCAGACCAAGCGGTACATGCATAATTACGAGATGCCGCCATTCTCGACCGGCGAGACGGGTCGTGTGGGGTCGCCCAAGCGCCGTGAGATCGGTCATGGGGCCCTCGCAGAGAAGGCCATCGTTCCTGTGCTCCCCAGCCGTGAGGAGTTCCCCTACGCCATCCGCCAGGTCTCCGAGGCCATCGGATCCAACGGATCAACGTCGATGGGATCCGTCTGCGCGTCCACGCTGTCGCTTCTCGCCGCCGGAGTTCCGCTGAAGGCTCCTGTGGCGGGCATCGCCATGGGTCTGGTCTCGGGCGAAGTCGACGGACAGCATGTCTTCAAGACGCTCACGGATATCCTCGGTGCCGAGGACGCTTTCGGCGACATGGACTTCAAGGTCGCGGGAACGTCTGAGTTCATCACCGCCCTGCAGCTTGACACCAAGCTCGACGGGATTCCCGCCGACATTCTGGCCGCCGCCCTGCAGCAGGCCAAGGAGGCCCGTGCGACCATCCTCGATGTGATCACCGAGTGCATCGACGGACCCGCAGAGATGAGCCCCTATGCGCCGCGGATCATCACCACGACGGTCCCGATCGAGAAAATCGGCGAGATCATCGGGCCCAAGGGCAAGATGATCAACAAGATCCAGGAGGACACCGGCGCCGAGGTCGCGATCGAGGATGACGGAACCGTCTTCATCTCCTCCGAGGGTGGCGAGGCCGCTCAGAAGGCCAAGGAGATCATCGACTCCATCGCCAACCCGCATGTTCCGGAAGCGGGTGAGACGTACAAGGGCAAGGTCGTGAAGACCACCAGCTTCGGCGCCTTCGTCAACCTCACCCCCGGAACGGATGGGCTGCTGCACATCTCGCAGATTCGCAATCTGGCCGGTGGCGAGCGCATTGATGCCGTCGAGGATGTCCTCAAGGAGGGAGATGACGTCGAGGTCGTCGTTCAGGGAGTTGATGACCGTGGCAAGATCTCGCTCGCCGTTCCCGGGTTCGAGGATCAGGAGCAGTCGGCTCCCCGCGGTGGACGTGACCGTGCTGACCATGGTGACCGTGGTGATCGTGGTGACCGTGGTGGGTACCGTGGCCGCTCGGATCGTGACGATCGCAACGATCGGGGAGACAGGTACGAGGATCGTCCCCGCCGCCGCTCTTCCGACCATGACGACCATGAGCGCCATGAGCGCCGTGACCGTAGGAATGACCGGAATCCGCGTTACGCCGCCG
>NZ_CASEXV010000038.1 GCF_949292005.1 uncultured Bifidobacterium sp.
ATCGGCACCACCACCCCTATTGGCGACATGCAGACGTGGGCGCACAAGTACATGCTGGCCAACGGCTACACCGAGGCCGATTTCACCGCGACCGTCTACATCATCAACCACGAGTCAGGCTGGCGCGTCAACGCGTCGAACCCCAGCGGAGCATACGGGCTTCCCCAGGCGCTTCCGGGCAGCAAGATGGCCTCGGCGGGATCGGATTGGGCCACTAACTACCAGACCCAGCTCAAATGGTTCTGGGGCTACTGCGCCCAGCGCTACGGCAGCGTACAGGGCGCCTACTCCTTCTGGGTGGCCAACAGCTACTACTGATGCAATCCGGCGGTCTTAGCGAAGAATTGGCTAGCCGTTGGTGATGTGGCGAGAACTGTACGCACAACATCGACATCGGCTATAACACAACAAGAACGGTGGCGACTCCCGCCATCACCAGAAGCACGCCTGCGATGGCGGCGACAATACGACCACGCGTCGGGGACGATGCCACCGCGGCGTGCGATGCCTTCCGGGGGACGCGGCCCTCTTCGGTGAGGGACCGACGTTTCCCCGCGTGTCTACCAACGCGCGAGCGAATATCCGCATCCTGCGCACCCTCAAATCCCGACGACAGGCTGTCCGGGGCGAATTGAATGAGGGGAATATCCCATGAGGAATCGACGATGTCGCGGTCACGCAACGATTCTCTTGCTGCGGCATCCTCCGGCCGGGTCTCCTCCACCATGCCGCGACCGTCGACGGTCATTGCCCAATCTTTCCCCATGAGATCTCAGTCAGGCGTTACGGTTTCGGGACCGGCCGGCGCGATGCGTGGCGGTGGCGGGCGCATCGGAATAGTAATAGTAGTTCTTCGAGTGAATCTTCTTGGGATTGGCCAGATTGAAGATGAATCCAAGTATCTTGACCTTGGCCGTTCCAAGCGTTTCGATAATCGAGCGAAGCTCGCGCTTGTCGGTGGTATCCCTGCCCACGACCATGATGATCCCGTCGGCGATCCTTCCGAACGCGGCCGCATCATTGGCCACGGACATGGGTGCCGTGTCGATCAGCACATAATCGTATTGTCTCCTGGCCTGTTCCACGAGCTCCTCCATGATCGTGGAGTTGAGGAGAATCCCGGCGTTGGCCACCCGCCGACCGGCCGGAAGAATGTGGAAGTTCGCCCTCCAGTAGGGCTGGATGACGTCCTTGGGCGTCGCCTGCGTGGAGAGGATATGGGATAGACCGACATTCCCCTCGACGTCAAGGTATTTGGCCACGGACGGATGCCGCAGATCCGCGTCGATGAGGAGGACCGTTTTCCCTTCTTCGGCTATGGTCGCCGCAAGGTTTATCGACACCGTGGTCTTGCCTTCGGCGGGGCCCGCGGATGAGACGACCAGCAGATGCCCCCTATCATCCTGATGGGGGGTGAGGAATGAGATGTTGGACCGGATCCGTCGGAAGTCCTCAGCCTCAACGCTGCCGGGATGGGAGATGACCGTGGCGCTTCTCTCCCCCAGCACCGACGACCTCGGCACACTGCCGAGCGAGGAGACTCCCGTGATCTCCTTGACCTCATCAACTCCATCCACTCTGGTGCTGAACATATCCTTGGCGACCGCGACCACCAATCCCATGACGACCGCCAGAACAAATCCCACCCCAAGATAGAGGGGAATCTTGGGAGAGCTGGGTGATTGGGGAACCGTGGCCGGCTGCACGACGCTGAGGCTGATCGGCGAGTCGTTGTCATTCCCCGAATACAGGGAGGAGGATATCTGCTCGGCGAGATTGTTTGCGACGCTGTTGGCTATCTCCGCGGAAAGCGTGGCGTCCCCGTTCTCCACGGAGATATCGACCATGAACGTGTTGGTCGGATTGGTGGCGGTCACCATGTCCGCGAGTTCCGCGACCGTCATATCAAGGTCGAGGCTGGAGATGACGGGGCTGAGGATCGCCTTCGTCTTGACAAGGGAGGGGTAGGTTTTGATCTGGGTGGAAAGGTAGGAGGCACCGGAGTTCATGTCCGCCGAGGAATCGGAGCCGGACTTCCCGGAATACGAGGCGAAGATCTCCGCTGTCGCGGTGTATGTCGAGGGCATCAGGACAGTGACCGCGACAACCGACGCGAAAACAACGAACACGGTCACCAACGCCGTGATTCGCCTTTTTTTTATTATGTTCCACAGGTCGACTACAGTCACGACGCTCTCGTTTCTCCCCCAAAAAACCAAACAGTCATCCAGTGTAGCATCACGTCAGCAAACATGGGGGTCGCCCACCATTATAGAGGGCTGAGGCGCATGCTGAGCAGCATGGTTCTGATCGCCCGGTTGGTTTCGATCGCGGCCTTCTCAAAATCGGGGAAATCATGTCCGAAGGGATCGGCTATATCGGTCGATTCCGTGATATGAACTCGGATGAGGGGGGCTTTCCGCACCACGGAGAGCAAACGGTCGCCGATGGTCCGTCCTTCGACGAAATGGTGGTCCGCACAGTAATCGCATAGGGCCGCGAATTCGGTCATCACGAAAGTGCGGTGCACCGATCCGGGGTCAAGAGCGACGATGCCCCTGCGCTGCGACCGTTCAAAGCACAGTATCAGATCGGCGGACTCCACCATCTGACGCGTCAGCCGCCGCGAGCGGAAGGAATCCGAATCGATTCCGACACGATCGAGCAGACGGGCGCTGGAGTGGTCGATGCCATGTCCGGGAAGTCCTCGGATCCCCGCGCTCTCGACGATGACGGATGTGCGCTCAAGATAGCGTTTGAGCAGGAGCTCCGCCAGTGGGGAGCGGCACACATTCCCTATGCAGACCACCAGAATTCTCATCGACGTCACTTCTCCATCTCACAGGACGATGTGTCATATGTGATGCCCGAGTCGGCCCATCCCATGGGCGTCTGGTCCAAACTCAGATCCTGCGTCGCCTTGGTCGATGTGACGACGGTGAACGAGATGGTCGCCTCCGAGCTTGGCGCGATGCTGATGACACTGGCGTATATGTCCTTGCCGTTCAATGTGGTGTGCTTCACCGAGGTGTGCTTGCCGTTGATCGTGAGATTCTTGATGCTTCCACCCTTGGGCGGATAGATCAGCGTTTTCTCAAGCGATAGACCATTGGTGGCGATGGCCGAGTTG
>NZ_CASEXV010000039.1 GCF_949292005.1 uncultured Bifidobacterium sp.
TAGTCGTCCGGCAGGTAGGTGGTGGTCTCGCCGATCCCCTCGCGCAGGCATGCGGCGGCCTGGTTGAGTTTCCTCCGTTCCATCTGCCGGGCCACGCTCTCGGCCTTGGCCGATGCGGCCTGACGGGTTTCGGACGCGAACACGGCCTTCAATGCGTCGACGGCCCACTTCGTGTGGCGGCGGGAGACCTTCGAGAGCACGTTTCCTCCGAAATGCACCATGGAGCGCTGATGGCGCGCCTCGGGCAGCGGCCCGCCAATAGCGGTGACCAGGCCGGCGCATCGATCGCCCACCACCAGACGCACCCCCGTCAACCCCCGTGAGATCAGCGAAGAAACGAACGAGCTCCAGCTTGCCGCGTCCTCCTTCATGCCCTCACCAACGCCGATGACCTCCCGGCGGCCGTCCACACCGACGCCGATGGCGACCGGCACGCCCGCGTTCTCCACGGCGCCACCCCGGGAACGTTGATGCCACACACCATCCATGAACACGTACGGGTACGCCTGCCCCAACGGCCTGGTACGCCACCGGTCGATGTCCGCGCACACGTGCCTCAACTGGTCCGAGAGGGTCCGCGAGGGCATTCTCTCGCCCTACAGGGCCTGGCCTGATGTCATCCACCCGTCTGGTGCTGACACCGGCCGGATGCATCCCGATCAGCGCCTCCTCGACCGGCTCCTCGCGACGCCGGTACCGTTCGATGACCGCGGACTCGAAGAGCGCGCCCCTGAGCTTGGGCACCCTCACCGAGAGCTTGCCCGCCTTCACGGTCAGGTCACGCTCGTAATGGCCGGAACGATACGCCCTGCGATCCGTGGAACGCTCGTATCCGGCGGCACCCGTCGGCTCGTCGGCCTTCCGCGTCCAACATCCTGTTCAGGATCCGGGTGACCTTCTCGCTCACCATCCGATCCAACTGGGTCTCGAACATGGCCTGATTGACCTGTAGAATTTGCCTGGGCATGGTTTCGTCGCCTGCTTTCCAATAGCGGCTGATGTTTGGCGACTGAAATCGCACACAGGCGACAGACCATGCTCCACCACCTCAAAACAACCCAACCAATTTGCTCAAAAAACCGGGCGTTATCTGGGTTTCCTCGCGCCGATAATCCTCGCGCTGCTGATCAACCAGATCGGCAACGCGAAGGTCAAGGGATTCGTGCAGACGATCACCTATATGCCGCATTTCATATCGACCGTGGTGATGGTTTCGATGATCAACATCTTCCTCGCTCCTCAGACGGGAATACTCGGGCGCTTCTTCGGACAGACCAGCCTGATGGGGAATCCGAACGCCTTCACGCCGATCTACTGGATCTCCGAGGTCTGGCAGCATATGGGATGGAACTGCATCATCTACCTGGCCGCGCTTTCATCGGTCGACATGGCTTTGTAAGAGGCGGCCAAAATCGACGGCGCAGGGCGACTCCAGCTCATCAGATATGTTGATTTTCCGGCGATCATGCCCACCGTGGGGGTTCTGCTCATCCTCAACATGGGGTCGGTGCTGGGCGTCGGATTCGAGAAGGTCTGGCTGATGCAGAACACGCTGAACGTCACCGCGTCCGAGGTCATATCCACCTACACCTACCGCATCCGCATACTGGACAACCAGTTCTCGTACTCCACGGCGATAGGTCTGTTCAATTCGATTATCAACTTCTTCTTCCTGGTCCTCGCGAACTCCATCGCCAAGAGGACCAGCAACACAAGCATCTTCTAGGAGGACGGTCATCATGTCAAGCATTGCGCGTCGTGGGGCTGGGGATGTTCCCGCTCCGAAGGCCGACACTGTGAATGTTCCATGGAATCCGCATGTCAGGCAGAGCAAGACCACCGCGGATTGGATCGTTGACGGGATGATAGCCCTCATCATCACGGTGATCGTCCTAGGCGTTCTCTATCCGTTGTGGTTCATCATCATCGCCTCGTTCTCCGATCCGACCGCCGTGTCCACCGGGCAGGTGCTTCTGCTGCCCAAGGGAATCAATCTGACGGGATACTCGAAGCTCATCAGTGATTCGAGGATCTGGATCGGATACAAGAACACGATCATCTATTCCGTTCTGGGAACCGCACTGAACCTGGTCGTCACGATCCCCGCATCCTTCGCGTTGTCGCGTCCTGAGTTCAAGCCTCGCCGGATCATCATGTTCCTCGTGGCATTCACCATGTTCTTCAGCGGAGGACTGATCCCCACCTACCTGCTCATGAAGCAGCTGGGACTACTCAACAGCATGTGGGTGTTCATCCTCCCCGGCGCCTTCAACGCCTTCAACATGATCATCGCCCGCTCGTTCTTCGAAACCAGCATTCCTGAGGAGCTGCGCGACGCGTCCCGCGTTGACGGTCTGTCGTATTTCGGCTTCTTCTGGAAGATCGTGATACCGCTGTCCAGCGCCATCATCGCGGTCATTGGTCTGTATTATTTCGTCGGACATTGGAACGACTACTTCACGGGCCTTATCTACATACGAGATCAGGACAAGCAGCCTTTGCAGAACGTCCTGCAGATGATTCTCCTCGCCAACCAGACCAGTCCGGGATCGTCGTCGTCGATGGCGGGAATGACCGCGGCGCAGTCCCAGAACTTCGCCGATCAGATCAAATTCGGCATCATCATCGTCTCTACGCTGCCGCTGCTCGTGATATATCCATTCCTTCAGAAGTACTTCAACAAGGGCGTCATGATCGGTGCCATCAAAGGATAGACAAAGCAGGATAGGTTGTTCGGAGATCCGATTCATCCTAGGCCCGCGCCCAGACGCAGACATAGCCCGGTCCGGTGTCCGGAGGCCCGGTGTCGAGAGGAAAGGTGGGGAGCATGAGAGGATTCGCTCTTGGATATGAGCGGTTGTGCCGTATCGTACTTCTGGTTTTCGTCGTCAACGTGGCTTTTGTCGCGCATACCCTCGCAGGACTTGTGGTGGTCGGGTTGTTCCCCTCCGTCTCGGCATCATACGCGACGTACCGCACATGGGCTCTGGATGCCGACCAGTCGTGGGGCGTGCGGCGGTCGTGGACCGTCTTCCACAGGGCCTGGCGGGATGACATCACGTCGGCGAACGCTTTCGGGTGGCCGCAGATGCTTGTGGTCGTGCTTCTCCTGTGGGATTATTTCCTCGCCAATTCAAATGCGATGGGGGTCCTGGGAATCGCGGTGTCGGGGATTCTTCTGCTCGTCAACGTGCTGGTCCTGCTGATCTGCGCCGTCTCGTGGGCAGTGAGGTCGAATTTCGACGAGCGCCCGTGGTGGGTGATTCGTATGTCGGTTGCCATGGTCATCGCGCGCCCGCTGCTTACGGTGATTGTCGCGGCGCTGGTCGTGACGGTGGCCGCGGCCTGGATCAAGTGGCCCGGGATCTTAATGACCTTTGGCCTTGGCGTGCCGATTTTTCTCATCGTTATGGCGGTCTATTCGTTTGGAGGGCTTCCTGGCATGGATGCGCATGAGAACGCTCATTGACGGTCGGCGCCATGATGTTGCATGGCGATAGCATAGGCGTGCTCTGCAACGACGAACATGACAAGCAGCGACAAGTGGGGGCGTGGGGTCACGGACATGTCCGGATCGCATGACGACCGGGTCGTCAAGGGAAAGGAGCGCCATGGCCTCGGGTGATGGTGATGACGTGTGGAGGGATTTCCTGTCTCGGACTCGTCCCGTGATGAGGGACGACGCGGTGGTCCAGGGGGATCATTGGCGTGTGGGCGTGCTGTCGGACGCGCTCGTCAGATTGGAGTGGTCGGATGACGGCGTGTTCGAGGATCGTCCGTCGCAGGTGGCCGTCACGCGCGATTTCGGTTTCACGCCGGACTACGAGGTCTCCCGGCACGGCGGAATCCTGCGGATCGAGACCTCCGCCTTCCGGCTCGAGTACGATATGAGGCCCTTCAGCCGTGAGGGGCTGAGCGTCACGGCAAAAGGGTCGGACGGGCATGAGAACACCTGGCACTACGGCGATGTCGGCAGGCATGGCAATCTTCTCGGAACGGCGAGGACCCTCGACCAGGCCGATGGGAGCGTGCCGCTTGAGCAGGGTGTGGCATCGCGTGACGGCTGGGCGGTGCTCGACGATTCCATGTCGAACGTCTTCGTGGCAGACGGAGGCCGGAGCTCGAATCCCTATGGAGCATGGATAGCGCCACGAGGGGAGGGCGGGGTCGATCTGTACGTCTTCGCCCACGGGCATCACTATGCCGACGCCGTGGCCGACCTCTACCGTCTGACGGGACGCACGCCGCTGCTGCCACGCTGGGCATTGGGAAACTGGTGGAGCCGGTACCATCGGTATTCGCAGGGCGAGTACCGCGCGCTTATGGACCGCTTCGAGTCCGAAGCCATACCTCTGACGGTGGCCGTTCTGGACATGGACTGGCACATTACCGATCCCGATCCGGAATACGGTTCGGGATGGACCGGCTACACATGGAACAGCCGGCTTTTCCCGGACCACCGGGCTTTTCTGGAAGATCTGCACAGGCGCGGACTCAAGGTGACGCTCAACGTGCATCCCCGTGACGGGATCAGGGCCTTCGAGGACGGATACGCCGAGGCGGCGCGGGAGATGGGGATGGATCCGAAGTCCGGACGTCCCGTGCTGTTCGACCCCACCGATCCGCGTTTCGTGCATGCCTATCTCGACCTTCACCATCGCCTTGAAGCGGAGGGTGTCGATTTCTGGTGGCTGGACTGGCAGCAGGGCGGCGTCACCCGGCAGAAGGGCCTCGATCCGCTGTGGATGCTCAACCACATCCATTGGCTTGATTCGGGACGGGACGGTCGGTGGCCCATCACGTTCTCCCGCTATGCCGGGCCCGGCTCGCACAGGTATCCCGTCGGATTCTCCGGCGACACGGTCGTCTCGTGGAGGTCATTGGATTTCCAGCCCTATTTCACGGCCACTGCGGCGAACGTCGGTTATGGATGGTGGAGTCACGACATCGGCGGCCATATGCTAGGCGTCCGTGACGAGGAGCTGGAGGCGCGGTGGTATTGGCTGGGCACGTTCAGCCCGATCAACCGTCTGCATTCCACGGATTCGGAGTTCTCCAGCAAGGAGCCGTGGAATTTCGCGGAGCCGGCGAGAACCTCGATGGTCGAGGCCCTGCGTCTGAGGCACAGGCTCATCCCCTACCTGTACACCATGGACTGGCGTGCCCACGATCAGGGAAGGCCCGTGGTGGAGCCCATGTATTGGGAGTACCCCGAGCAGGGGGAGGCCTACGAGTTCCCCGACGAGTACCGTTTCGGAACGCAGCTGGTGGTGGCGCCCATCACCCGTCCGGACGACCACGCGATGGCGGCCGGAAAGACCGACGTGTGGCTTCCCTGCGGGCAATGGTTCGATTTCCAGACGGGACGACGATACGAGTCGTCATCACGGGCCGGGAGGCGGATCGGCGTGTGGAGAAGGCTTGACCGCATTCCGGCGTTCGCGCAGGCGGGCGCGATCATCCCTCTGCAGGACTCCGATGCGTCCTCGACTCGCGGTGCGGCCAATCCTTCGAGGATCGAGATACTGGCGTTCCCCGGTGCCGATGGCGAGTTCGTCATGCGTGAGGACGATGGACGCTACGACGCCGACGACTCGCGCATGGCCGTGTCCGACACCACGATCCGAATGGAGCGTGACAGGGGAGTCATCACCGTATCCGCCGCGTCGGATCCGGGCGTGGTCCCCGAAGTCCGCGATTGGACCATCACCGTCCGTGGCGCCGCGACGTCCCGCGTCGAGGTCGAAGTCGCCGGAGCGCGCGTGGAGGCGGAGCCGGTCTACGACGAGTCGACTCTGAGTCTGAGCGTTAGGATTCCCGGCGTCCCCGCGCGCTCCGATATGGAGGTTCGCTTCCTGGATGGCATCGTCGTCGCGGATGACCCGTGGATGCGGGACGCATTCGACGTGCTTTACCGGGCGCGTATGCACTATCTCACCAAGGAACAGGCCATGTCGGCCATCAGAGGCGAGGGCAAGGCGGCCGTGGCGTCGCTGTTCTCGCTTGACCATGGCGCCGGTGTAGGCGATGGAGGTACCGGAGCCGGTGGAGACCGTGGCGCCGGCGCCGACCTGCATGCGGGACACATGCCGATAAGCGTGGTGTCCGGGTTGTCGGAGGTGCTTCTGCGTGGCGGCGTTACATCGGCCTGATGGACAGGACGCCTGATTTGTGGGGCGGTATCCA
>NZ_CASEXV010000040.1 GCF_949292005.1 uncultured Bifidobacterium sp.
CGCCATCGTCGTATTGCCCTTTCATGGCAGCAGATGCCTGCGTATGCATACCGCCACCGCCTCCGTCCTGTTGCGCGCGCCGAGCTTGACCGTAGTCCTATGCTCATAAGATGCCAAGGTGCTTCTGGTGATGTCGAGACGATCCATCGCCTCACGGGAGTTCAGCCCCCGCGAAAAACATCCCAGCACCTCCAACTCGCGGTTTGGCAGCGTTTTCCTCCCCACGGGCGTGGGCCGCTTTGACGATTGCCGAGCCTCGCACGAGGACGGGATCGCCCTCCTCACGGGCGTGGGGTCACTCCCGTTCTCCTCTCGCGTCGGAGGCCCGCCATGTGCGGCGTCTTCGTCGAGGATGCGGACGACGAGATCGTCCAACCGCGTTTTGCTAACAACCGCCTCCATACCGCTTTCCCACGCATCGTCCAGATAGACGTCCGTACGGTAGGCCGTCACCCCGATCACACGGATCGAACCGGACAGCTCCTTCACCTTCGCGCACACGCTTGTTCCGCCGATGCCCTCCAAGGCCATGTCCGTCACCAGCACGTCCGGACGGGCCGCAGCCGTGAGACACGATTGAACCGCCGCAACCGGACTGCTGACCAGCCACAACAGATCGATACCGTCTCGGTCATGCAACACTGCACGGAACATGCGCAACGCCAGCGGGTCGTTGTCCAGCACCCCAACTCCGGTCGCACTCAAGCCATCCCTCATACCTAGCATCATACAAACACCCGAACATGGACGAGATCCACGCCGCACGGCACCATACAATAGCGTGTATGACACGACAGGGCGGCGGGGCATTGACCATCGTATTGGTGATGGACGCGCTTGGGGGACTGGGCAACGGCACATCGAATTCCGCATGGCAGTATGCCCGCGAACTGACTCGTCAGGGGCATCACGTGCGTGTGGTGGGGATCGGATCGCCACGGTATCCGGCGCGCGTGCATCGGGTGCCGTTCGTGTCGTGGGTCGCCGCCAAACAGCGGATGCAATTCGCCAAGCCGGACGTGGGGCTGTTCGAGCGCGCGTTCCGGGGCGCGGACGTGGTTCATATCTATATGCCGTTCGCGTTCGGCAGATGTGCGTTGCGGGTCGCCCGGGAGATGGGCATTCCGGTGACCGCGGGATTCCACCTCCAGCCGGAGAACATCACCTATTCGGCCGGTCCTCTTCGATACGTGCCGGGCGTATCCACGTTCCTGTACTGGCTTTTCCGACATTGGCTGTATTCCGATGTGCGTCACGTGCATGCGCCGACGAGGATGATCGCCGACCAGTTGCGCTCGCACGGATACGACAACGAGATCCACGTGATATCGAATGGGTTCTCGCCGATGTTCTCGCCGCGTCACGGCGGGGAGCCGGGTGGACGGGACCGGGGTCGCCGGTTCCGTATCGTCGCGTCCGGAAGGCTCACTCATGAGAAGGACCACATCACGCTGATTCGTGCCGTGGCGCGCTGCCGTCACGCCGCGGACATCGACCTGACGATCTGCGGCACCGGACCGCTGAACTCGTATCTGCGCTCCCAGGCCCGGCGTCTGCTGCCGCGCACGACATGGTCGATCGGCTTCCACTCCCATGACGAGATGCCGGGACTGCTGCGTGCATGCGATATCATCATCCATCCCTCGATCGTCGACATCGAATCTCTGAGCGTTCTTGAGGGCATCGCCTGCGGGCTGGTGCCGGTTATCGCCGAATCCGATCTGAGCGCTGCCAGACAGTTCGCGCTCACCGACGAGTCACTGTTCCCCGCGCGTGACGTCCAGGTTCTGGCCGATCGGATCGACTGGTGGGTGGAGCATGCGGAGGATCGTCGGTATTGGGCTGTCCGGTACGCGGATGAGGCGCGATCGCGGTATTCCATCGAGCATTGCGTCGATCGTTTCGTCGATATGGAGCGTACCGCAATCGCCGATAGCGCGATCGAGAGAGACGCGGCCATGCGTCCATGACCGCGGCCGTGACCGCAGACGGGCGGGATCGGGATGATGGGTTCGCCGATGTCCGTGATTGGGGTCGACCATGGCCATCGGCCGATCGTCCCTGTGTCATGATGACGGATCCCCCGTGTCATGGCGGATCCACGCGAATCATCGAAAGGTCATGTGACCC
>NZ_CASEXV010000041.1 GCF_949292005.1 uncultured Bifidobacterium sp.
GCGTTGCGTATGCGCGCAATCACGGCGTCCTCGTCGGCGGTCTGGATCTCCAGATGCTCGGCAGCATACGCGTTGGCCGCGTCGATGGACTGGTCGATTCCATCAGTGAGGATGATGCCGGACTGGCTGCCGGTCAGCGACGTGGCAACGCGCTGAGCGTGCTCGGTACGAGGAACGCGACGGTCGAGGCTTTCCTGGACCTTCGCGGCCAGATCGGTGCTGTCGGTGATGAGCACGGATCCGGCGAGCTCATCATGCTCGGCCTGTCCGATGAGGTCGGCGGCCACCCATTCCGGGTTGGCTCCCTCGTCGGCGAGAATAGCGATCTCGGTGGGTCCCGCCACCGCGTCGATGCCGACGACTCCGGAGACGAGGCTTTTGGCGGTGGCGACGAAGATGTTGCCCGGACCGGTGATCTTGTCCACGGGATCGCAAAGAACCTCGCCATCCTGGGGCTCGCTGCCCTTCGCGCCATAGGCGAACATGGCGATCGCCTGGGCGCCGCCGACCGCGTACACCTCATCCACGCCAAGAATGGAACAGGTGGCGAGAATGACCCGATCGGGAAGGCCGTCGTTCGTGGCCTTGCTGGGAGGCGTGGCGATGGCCAGCGACTCCACCCCCGCGGCCTGCGCGGGGACCACGTTCATGATGACGGAGCTTGGATAGACGGCTTTGCCTCCGGGAACGTACAGCCCAACACGCTGGATGGGAATCCACCGTTCGCTCACCCGCGCCCCATCGCCGAGATCGGTGTGGAAGTCGCGGGGAACCTGGGATTGGGCGACGGCGCGCGCCCGGCGGACGGACTCCTCGATGGCCGCCCGGACGTCGGGATCCAGAGCCTCCTCGGCCTTGCGGATCTCCTCGGACGGAACACGCAGATCACGGGGACGTATATGGTCGAATTTCTCCTCGAAATCCCTCAACGCCGCGGCCCCACGCTCACGGACGTCGTCGAGGATCGGCGTGACCAGATCGGCGGCCTCGCTTGTCCCCATATCGGCCCGCGGCATGGCCTCGAGCATTTCGGCGCGCGTCAGCCGCCGTCCGCGCAGATCTATGATTCGCATCGTTTGCTCGCTCATAGCGCCCATGGTAACAATGCCCGGCAACAGCGGCGCCGGGACGAACCGGGGAGCCGCCACATTCTGGACGACGGCCGCATTTCGTGGGGCTCCCCGTCCCGAAAACCATCAGTCGACGCCGGCGTCGCCCCGCGACCTTCTCGTGGACGACTCACGCCCATGCCTCTCACCCGCCGGCCACCTCTCGCCCGCCGGCGCGTCATCGGACGGTTGGATGTCCAACGCCTCCCGAATCCGCTCCACACCCTCGCGGATCCCGTCCTTCATGGAGTCCTTCGCATCGGCCACCGAGTCCTTCGCCGCCACCGTCATGTCCTTCAACGAGTCGGAGGCCGAATCGATGAGCGTGGCGAACTTCGCCCGCGTCTGGGTGAACATCTCCCGGTCCTCGTCCGTCTCCTCGATGTCGTCGTCCTCCCCGAACAGATGGCCATCCGCATCCAGCTGCGCATCATCCTGCCCGTAGCCCAGATCGTCGATGAACTCGCCCACCCGGTCCCGGAACTGCTGCTGGGACTGGGGGTCGAGTTTGAGACCGAACACAAGACTTTGTCTGAAAGTCTCCATATTCAGATTTCCCAGCACGTTCATGGTCTGAACCGCCACAAAACGCCGAAGCCGGGGATGCCTGGTCACGATGTACTCACGACGGTCGTGCGCGGCCTGCATCCAGTCGCCCATGAGGGATCCGGACATCGAATGGACCGCCGACCCTGCCCGCAGCCTGTAGTGGTAGAGGACGTCCGGAATCCGCACCACCCGACGCGACTCGCCGATGACATTGCAGATGCGCGCCATGTCTTCGATGTACCGTCCCTCGGGAAACGAGAAATCCTGATTCTCGTAGATTGAGCGGTCCACCATGAAAGCCCAGAAATAACTGTCGATGTCGCCTTTGACCTGAAGGCGCAGAGCCTGCTCGGGCGTCAGCTCCACGACGTCCCCGCACTCGTTGTGTTTGTACGAGGACTTCATGGACGCGCCCGACTCGTCAACGGTGTCGAATCGGAATACCACCATGTCGGCGTCGTGGTCGGCCATGGCCTCCAGACAACGGGACACGAGGGTCGGCTCGACGAGGTCGTCGGAATCCATGAAATACACGTAATCGCCAGTGGCCGCGGACAATCCCACATTTCGGGCTTTCGACAGACCACCGTTCTCCTGGTGGATCACGCGAATCCGCGAATCCCTGCGCGCCCACTCGTCGCACATGCGCGGGCAGCGATCCGGCGAGCCGTCATCGACGAGGATGACCTCAAGTCGACGGTGGGTCTGCGCAACGACCCCCTCAAGGGCCTGGTCCAGGTAATCCTCAACGCCGTAGACTGGTATGACGACGCTCACCAAGGAATCCGGTCCAGACGCCAGACCGTCCGCCACTGAACCGTCCGTCAGGGCATCGTCTTCGCCACGAACCGATGATTTTCCAGCCGCCATCACATCCCCAGTCAACATCAACCATTCATCGACGTGATGCGCCCACGCCATCGTCGCCCACGCCATCATGAAACATCAACATCATCAGCTTCCCACTATATCCACAGTCGCGTCAGCATCATGGGAGGAATCGTATCTGGCCACTTCGGAGGCTCCGCTGCGGGATGCGGTTCCTCTCCGGCCTCACAGGGAAGACTTAGAGGTGCACAGGGACGACTTAGGTGCACAGAGAAGACGGTTAGAAGCACAGGGAAGACCATCAGGGGGCGTCGGAATGACGATTAACGGCGAGCACGGAAAAGCACATGCAGGTATGCGGAAAATGTCGTGAACTCATTGTCCATTCCCGTGATTTACACCTTATATTTCGCCAATTTGACCACATCTCGTGATATTTTGCCGATTGTGGCAATTTCCC
>NZ_CASEXV010000042.1 GCF_949292005.1 uncultured Bifidobacterium sp.
CAAAAGTTCCCGACTGACCATCAGAAGTTGTGTACTTCATATCGGTGACATTGCTGGCTTTGAGCGTGACTTTGATTCCATCGGTGTTGAAGGTCGTGCCAGTGGACGGCGAAGCGCTCACGGATTCCACCGTGTCGTTATCATCTCCCGAGTTGCTCGGATCAAAATAGGCGCTGACGGCTCCGCCCTTAGCGGTTCCCGACGTGATCTTCCCGCCCGCAACGGTAATGGTCCCGCCGTTGATCTGATCCTTGTAAGTGCCATCGTCCAAATTGGTGGACGATCCTGTCAGATCAACGTCTCCACCCATGTTGGCGATAACCACTCCGTCGTCCTTGGGATTGGAATCCGTCTTGTATCGTTCGGTCATCAGACAGGAGTTCTGCCCCTGGCAATTACGCAGATACTCGGCGTTGCCATCCATGGCGTTGCGGAAGTGATTGACCGCAACAACCGATGCGTCTTTCCACATGCCGTCGCCAGCGTCGCCTAGTTGGGAAACCTCAGCGAACTGGGCATTGGTTCCGCCCGAACCTTTGGGCCTATTGAAATAGAGAGGGGCCCCACCATCACGGGATGCGACAACCGCCCATCCCATCTTCAACTGGTAATCCGTAAGGCTGGTCGACTCCTTGTCGCCGTTCGCATAATTGTCATGCGATTCGACCCACGTGACAAGTTGATCGCTCTTAGCTCCGCTTGAACTGAAATTACCCAGAGTGCCGGCGCTAAGGTTCTTATTCCACAAGGCGGAACGCACCATCTTTCCGTAATTGGAAGCGGTAACGCCACCTCCACCCTTGTCGGATGCCGCAAACATTGACGCGTACTGGCTATAAGGCAGGTTCGAATCTCCCTGCAGAACCTCTCCATACTGATACTGGGAACCGTTCTGAAGAATGGTGCTCCAGTAGTTCGACGTAGTGCTCAGCTCATTCTGAAGCTCGACATGCTTGGCTGCGTCGTAACGAAAACCATCCACACCATCATCAACCGCACGAACGAGGAAATCCTTCATCTTTGCTTCGACGGTCGGGTTCTGGGTATTAAGATCCCACAGACCCAGTAGATGGCATTGCGTGACCTGATAGCGGTTCGAATAATCAATATTGTCGCCGTTGGCTCCGCTGCAATTGGTGCGGCTGTGGAAGTAGTCCTTGTTCTGCCATTGGGAGGCGATGGCACTCCAATCGGAGGTGAAATGGTTGGCGACGACGTCGACGATGATGCGCACGCCGTATTTGTGGGCCTCAGCTGTCATATCTTTGAGGTCCTGCTCAGTCCCCACAACGAAATTGCCGATTGTGGTGTCCGTCGGCTGGTACACGTAGTACCAGTTGTCCGTGAACTTCTTGCCGTTGGAAGACACTGTCTTGACCGCGCTCATTGGCTCGGTCTGGATGGAAGTGTAACCAGCCTGAGCTATTGCTTCCATATTGTCTTTGATCGTATCGAATGACCACATCCACGCATGGAGAATGGACCCGTTCTTCATCTCCTTGGCCAGACCATACTGTTTGCGCGCCGACTCGAACGTCGAATTACCGACGGTGTCCGTGTAACTGTCGCGATCCGACGACGTCGTGGATGACGTGGTCGTCGTATCTGCCAGTGCGGTGGACGACGTGGCCGACGTCAACGCGACGCCGCCCAGCAGCGTCGCCGCCGAAATCAGACCGGCGACGATGCGACGCCACCAGCCAACGGCTCTGCCGGATGATCCGGGCAGAGCTGTGTCCTCAACTCCGCTATGGGAGCTATGAATTGTCATCAGTGACTCCTGTGCTTTCACTTTCCATGTCTCCGTCGCATCCTCGCCGACTGTTCACTCACCATCGCCGCTGACGGTCTGGAAACTCCTTTTATTTTATCTGCGTCCGCGTCCACTACGACACCCCGCATTATTTTATAATACTCCTTCTCAATACCCACGATAACCACATGGAACGTCCGGCGCTCTTTCGGGATTTTCCTAGCAAGCCCAACTCAAGGCCGAATCCCGTTCGGATACGCCAGTCGCTGCCCAGACAAGAAGAGGAAGGGCATAGAACGCATAGGCCTCGAACTGCAGGTACAGGTAAGCGACCAACACCAGCCAGCACAGCATCCCACGACTCCATGCATGGCGGACGGCGATGCTCACCACAACCATTACGACCGCCAACACGGCGACGAGCATACCGAATTCCGTCACAAAGCTCACGTAGGCACTCATGGTGAACGTATTCGTCGGGGGGTTACTCAGCCCCTGTATCTCGCCATTGATCGAACCTCCATGGTCCGAGTACCACCGTATGGCACCCGAGAACCCCGTTCGCACGGCGTCCGACACATTCCCCGCACCCCAGCCGAACATCAGATGCCAGAAGTCGTGCTTCCATGCCCATGCCGGCGCCAGCGCGTGGAAGATTCTCGCGCTCATGGAACCATCCCCACGAAGCAGACCATCCGTGGCCAATGCCTTGAGCCGCGAATCAAGGAACACCACAGCCATTCCAACCACACCGACGGCACTCACACCAGCCACGGCACCGATCGTCGCGCCCCGGCGATGGAAGTTCAGTGACGCAATCAGCCACAGGAACCCAGCCACCACCGAATCGATGATTATCCGCGTCCCCGCGCCCGTAAGAATCGCCCCACCGGCGAAGACGGGAATAAGCACGGCCACACGTCTGTCACGAGTCAGCCAGTACACGGGCAGCAGCACCCCATACAGGTGCATGCCGATGTAGCTCGGCTCGGCGAACAGGAACTGCGGACGCTGCCATGTATAGTTCCGGTACATCAGCCGCGCGAAGAGGTCCCTGATACCGGAAAACTCCCATCGCGCACCCGTCCATTGCACCACGCCCACCAGGAACGCGAACGAATACGTCGCCACGAGCACCGTCACCATCGGCCGCCAGTCAAGACGCTTGATGCGCAGCGCGATCTCCAGCGA
>NZ_CASEXV010000043.1 GCF_949292005.1 uncultured Bifidobacterium sp.
CTCGACCACACCCCGGTCAAAATCGCCATACTCAACAACTCCGTATATGGCATGGTGCGCCAGTGGCAGACGCTTTTCTATGAGCACCACTACTCTGGGACGAATCTTCTTGACGGAGAGGCCGACGACCCCATAGACACTTCAACCGGCTCCGCTGCGAACTCCGACGGCGATGCAGGCATCGACACGCAGGTGGGCATCGACGTTCCCGACTTCGTCACGCTCGCCAAAGCCTATGGCTGCGTCGGTCTGCGCGCACGGACTGAGCAGGAGGCCATCGACGCCATCACGAAGGCCAATTCGATCAACGACCGTCCGGTCATCGTCGATTTCCGGGTGTGGAAGGACGCGATGGTGTGGCCGATGGTATCGGCGGGGGCCTCCAACGACACTGTGGTCTACAAACCCGGAGTCACGCCGCTCGTCGGAGATCGCACATCAGGCGGGAACGATCGCGTGGAACGTGGTGCTCCAACCGGACGCCATGATTCCGCCACGGCAACCGAACAGCCGTTATCGGCCGAATCGTCACGCTGACGCGGAAGGGGACAACACAATGGCCAATTATCCAGCATCCCAGCCTGGTTCGCAGCGTCACACACTGTCCGTTCTCGTGGAGAACAGACCAGGCGTTCTGGCTCGCATAGCAGGACTTTTCGCCCGCCGGGCATTCAACATCAACTCGCTGTCCGTGTCTCCCACCGAACGGCCCGACATCTCACGTCTGACGGTTACCGCCGACGTGGAGGCCGTTCCTTTGGAGCAGATCATCAAACAGCTCAACAAACTGCTGCATGTCCTCAAAATCGTCGACCTCGACCCCGACACCACAGTTGAGCGCGAACTGGTCCTCATCAAGGTGGCGGCGAATCAATCGAACAGGTCCGACGTCCTTGAGATCGTGAGACTGTTCCGCGTGCGCGTGGTCGACGTTCATCCCGAGTCCCTCACCATCGAGGCGACGGGGGCCGAGGGAAAGATCGACGCGCTTCTCGGTCTTCTCGACCACTATGGCGTCATCGAGCTTGTCCGCTCCGGAGCGGTCGCGGTCAGCCGCGGCCCCCGGGCGCTCAGCGAAAAGGTCATGGGTTCCGAGATCACGGGGCGCTGACCGCATGACGATCATCGGACGTTGCAATCGGACGTTGCAGAAGGCGCCCGAACAATAAACAGACGTCGGGTGCGGAACGGCCGCCGGGTGCGGGCGGGGAGATCGTCCCCCTCCGCACCCGGCGGCCGTTCCGTCCGACAACAGCTGTTCCGAACAGACATATCCCAAGCGCGCTACTCGACGCGCGAGCCCAAGTCCATCCACTCGCTCTCCAACGCCGAGGATTCCTCGTCCACGGATCCCAGACTTTTGTTGAGAGCCGCCAGACCCTCGTAATCGCTGGGATCGTGCGAGGCCATCTCCTCCTCAAGATGTCCGCGTTCCTCCTCGAGTTTCGCCAACCTCCGCTCAATCGCGGACATGCGACGTTGCGCGTCATGGAACGCCTTTCCTGTGAGCTTGGACTCACCGTCGTCACCCACGGCATCATCGCCATGGTCGTCGTCGGAGGCGGATCCACGCGAGCCGGCGCCGACCGAGCGCCCAGACTCGCCATTCCCCTGCCGATGCTCGATCATCTCGAGATAGTCATCGACTCCACCGGGAAGATGACGGACCTTCCCGCCTATCAACGCATACTGATCGTCCGTGACGCGCTCGAGAAGATATCGATCATGGGACACCACAATCAGCGTTCCCGGCCAACTATCGAGCAGATCCTCCATCACGGCGAGCATATCGGTGTCAAGGTCGTTCCCCGGCTCATCCATAATCAGCACATTCGGCTCGTCAAGCAGAATCAGCAACAGCTGCATGCGCCTTTTCTGTCCTCCGGACAGATCGCCCACAGGAGTCATCAACTGGGCGGAGGAGAAACCGAGCCTCTCCATCAGCTGACCGACACCCACCTCCTTGCCATCGACGACATACGTGGGCTTGTATCTGCTGAGAACCTCGCTGATACGATAACGGGACAGCGCCTCCAACTCGTCGAGGCGTTGCGCCAGCACCGCGAATTTCACTGTTTTCCCGATTTTCACCCTGCCTACGGTGGGCCGAAGCGAACCGTCGAGCACACGGAGCAGCGTTGATTTACCGGCTCCGTTGGCCCCCACGATTCCAATCCGGTCACCTGGTCCGATAAGCCAGGTGACATCATCGAGAATCTTGCGCCCGGACACCACCACCTGTCGCGCGGCGGCCGTGGAAGACTCGTCGGAGCGGTCGTCCGCGTCCGAATCGGTGCCGCCGGAATCCATAGGCTTCGGGTCGACATCCACGGACACCGATCCAGTCACCACAGGCTCGGCGTATGGGGATGGAACCACATCCGTCTCCGGCGTGGCACCCTCGGAGGAGCTCTCTTTCGCCGCCGTCGCGGAATCGTTGGCCCGCGCGTCCACTCCTACGGGATATATCTGCGTGACGTCGACAAGATCGACGACCTGCTTGCCCAAACGCGCGGTCGCCATCTGCCTGAGCTCAAGGGTGTTGCGCATAGGAGGCACGTCGGAGATGAGATCACGCGCCTGTTTCACGTGGAACTTCTGTTTGGTGGCCCGGGCCCTCGCCCCGCGGGACAGCCACGCGAGCTCCTTGCGTGCGAGGTTCCTGCGCCGTTCCTCACGAACGCCCGCCTGACGATCCCTTTCGACCCGTTGAAGCATGTAGGCGCTGTATCCGCCCTCGAACGGATCGATTACACCATCATGGACCTCCCACATGGAGTCGCAGACCTCATCGAGGAACCACCGGTCGTGGGTGACGAGAAGCAACGCGCCCTGCCCCTGGGACCACCGGGTCCGGAGATGCTCAGCCAGCCAGTGGATGGTCAGAATGTCCAGATGGTTCGTCGGTTCGTCCAGAGCGAGGATGTCCCAGTCATGGAGAAGGAGGCGTGCCAGATCCGCGCGACGCCTCTGACCGCCGGACAAAGTGCCCACAGTGGCCTCCAAATCGATGCCTCCCAGCAACGCCTCGACGATCTCTCGCGATTTCGCGTCGGCGGCCCACTCGTAGTCCGCCCGACCCTCCAATGCGGCCTGACGCACGGTAAGACGGTCCTCCAACGGATCGCGCTGGTCAAGAACGCCAAAGGTCAATCCACCTCGTCGAGTCACTCTTCCCGAATCGGGCTGCTGCTCACCTGCAAGAAGCCGCAGCAGCGTTGACTTCCCATCGCCATTACGACCGACGATGCCGATCCTGTCTCCCTCGAACACACCCTGCGTCACGTCGGTGAAGACGGTTTTCGTGGCATAGGCCAGCGAGACATGTTCCAATCCCAAATCATATATCGGCATGATTCTTCAATCTAGACCCCGGCATGGAAGCGCGTATGGCGAAGGCGCGCGTCTTCGCGCGGAACGGAAGTCCCCATCCCGCTCCTACGACGCCAGACTGCGGGCATATGTGTCGCACCGCGCTGCGAACCCCGAGAACACCTGCTCGGCCAGCGGCATCAGCTGAGGATTGTCAACCGCAAAATCATCACGAATTTTGGAAATCCGGGATTTGCTCAGTTGCTTCGTCATCACCGGCTCATCAAGCCATTCCTCCAGCAAAGGGGGCGTGACCTCAAGATGGAACTGCATGCACAGGGCCGAGCCCATGCGGAACGCCTGATTCAGGGTGTCTTCGGAGCTGGCCAGCATCTGACCCCCCGCAGGCACCGTCACCTGATCACGATGCCAGTGAAGAACGTCGATCTTCTTATTCCACATGGAGAAGTAGTCGTGCTTGTCGACGCGCTTGATCGGCGCGAACCCTATCTCGTCACGATCGCCATGTCTGAGCTTCGCGCCGAGGGCGATGGCGACAATCTGGTGGCCCAGACACACGCCCAGAACAGGTTTGCCCACAGCAATCGCCGCCTTGGCCAGTTTTGCCTCGGCTTTGAGCCCTGGATGGGCATCATAGTCGAGGGCCCCCATCGGCCCTCCCATGATGACGAGTCCCGCCAGTGATGAGAAATCGGGAAGATCGGGTTTGCGCTCATCCACAACGGTCAGGGTCCGCGTGGGCATCATCGTGTCCTCAAGGCTCTCAAGTATGCGCCCCGGCTTCTCCCACGGAACATGCTGAATGATAAGCACTTCTGGAGATGTCATGACCTCCATTGTGGCATTGCCCAGGTTAACGCGCACGCCACGTGTCCTCCGACATGGATTTTGTCGCCCAAACCACCTACCCTCTGGGGTATGAACAAAGTCGAGGAACCGCGGAATTCCAGCACTTCCGAGCATCTCCCGCTCGCGAAGGCCGCCACAGGACTGACCTTGTACGACACCGCATCCCATCGGATGTCGCCGTTCGTTCCCATCGTCCCGGGACATGTGGGGATGTACGTGTGCGGAGCCACGGTACAAAGCTCCCCGCATATCGGGCATATCCGCGCGGCCGTCGCCTTCGACGTCGTCCGCCGCTGGATGCTGCGTCTTGGCTATGACGTCACCTTCGTGCGCAATGTCACCGACATCGACGACAAGATACTGGACAAGGCCGCCGCCGCCGGAGAACGGTGGTGGGCACGCGCATACCATTTCGAACGCGAATTCACACACGCCTATGACGCGCTGGGAGTCCTCTCCCCGACCGTGGAACCCCGCGCGACCGGACACATCCCCGAGATGGTCGAGCTCATCACGCGCATCGTCGACAGAGGGCACGGCTACGTCGTTCGGGACCCGCAGGGAACACCCACTGGGGATGTCTATTTCGATGTCGCCAGCTGGCCCCACTATGGCGAGCTCACCCATCAGAAGCAGGGAGCCACCGTCGACGAGGCCTCAGCCGTGACGGACCGCATGGGGCCGAGCGTCGATTCCACGGAGGAGGACAAATATAATCCCACCGATCCCTCGGACGCGTCCGAGGCGAAGCGCGACCCGCGCGACTTCGCGTTGTGGAAATCCTCCAAGTCCACCGACCCGTCGGACGCCCGATGGGAGACGCCCTTCGGCGAGGGCCGTCCCGGCTGGCATATCGAATGCTCGGCCATGAGCCACCGTTATCTGGGTGAGATGTTCGACATTCATGGCGGCGGGTTGGATCTGCGTTTCCCCCATCATGAGAACGAGATGGCCCAGACGCGCGCCGCCGGTTGGAACTCGGCCGCCCGTTGGATGCACTCGGCCTGGGTCACGGCCAAAGGCGAGAAGATGTCCAAATCCCTTGGAAACGGACTGTCCGTCCCCTCTGTTCTGTCACACAATCCCGCATGGGTGGTCCGCTACGCCCTTGGCTCCGTCCAATACCGGTCGATGCTCGAATGGTCCGATCAGGCTCTGGTGGAGGCCCAGGCCGCCCATACCCGTGTGATGAACTTCATCGACCGGGCCGAGACAATCATCGGCGAGCGCCCCACCCGCGAGGAGATCTCCGGCATAGGAGCCGACGCGCTTCCCGACGATTTCGTCGAGGCGATGAATGACGACGTAAACGTCTCGGGAGCCACGGCCGCGATATTCACGGCCATCCGCAACGGTAACGCGATGATGTCCGATCAGCGGTGCCATGCGGCGGCTTCCACCATCCGCGAGTCCGTACGCACGGCCATGGTGTCGGTTCGTGCCATGCTTGACACATTGGGACTTGACCCCCTTGCCCAGCCCTGGGCCGGCGAGGATTCGGCTGACGGTAATGCGGCGAAGGCCTTGGATTCTTTGGTGCGGACCCAGCTCGACAGACGCTCCAAAGCCCGTTCCGCCCGTGATTTCGCCACGGCCGACGCCATCCGCAACGACCTCGGCAACGCAGGAATCGACATCGAGGACGGTCCCCATGGATCGTCCTGGAGCCTGTCCATTCCGACTGCGGAGCCGTCGGAACAGGACTGAGAGACAGCACACACCACCCATGAGTCCGCGCCTCTCCCCGTGGACGCGCGACACGGCCGGACTCGGCTAGACTTGAGGACATTATGGCAGCATTCAGTTCTTTAACCGACAGGCTTTCCTCAGCGTTCCGTCATCTTCGCAGCAAGGGACGTCTCACCGACGCCGACATCGACGGCACCATCCGCGAGATTCGCCGTGCCCTGCTCGACGCCGATGTGGCGCTGGAGGTGATGCGCCCGTTCGTGGCGCGTATCCGCGAACGCGCGCTCAGCGAGGAGGTCTCGCAGGCACTCAATCCGGCCCAGCAGGTCGTGAGAATCGTCAATGAGGAACTCACGGGAATCCTTGGCGCGGGCGTGGACCGTCCCCTGAACATCGCCAAGAACCCTCCAACCGTCATCATGCTCGCAGGACTTCAAGGAGCAGGCAAGACGACTTTGGCCGGCAAGCTGGGATACTGGCTACGCGATGCCGGCCACACCCCGATTCTCGTGGCGGCCGACCTTCAGAGGCCCAACGCCGTCACGCAGCTCCAAGTGGTGGGTGAGCGCGCCGGAGTGCCGGTCTATGCGCCCGAGAAGGGCGTTCAGGCGGACGGAGGAGAGGCCGTCGCGTCGCCGGGAATGACCTCGGGCGATCCCGTCAAGGTGGCCCGCGATGCGGTGGAACTCGCCCGCACCAAGCTTTACGACACGGTTATCATCGACACCGCCGGACGGCTTGGCGTCGACGAGGATCTGATGCGGCAGGCGCGGGACATCCGCGACGCAGTCCATCCGGACGAGATCCTCTTCGTCATCGACGCGATGATCGGTCAGGATGCCGTGCGCACGGCCGAGGCCTTCGACAGGGGTGTCGACTTCACAGGCGTCGTGCTCTCCAAGCTGGACGGTGACGCACGTGGCGGCGCGGCTCTGTCCGTAGCGAGCGTCACCGGCAAGCCCATTCTGTTCGCCTCCACGGGAGAGGGCCTCAAGGATTTCGAGGTCTTCCACCCCGACCGCATGGCGTCGCGCATTCTCGACATGGGCGATATCCTCACACTCATCGAGCAGGCTCAGCGCCAGTTCGATGAGGAGGAGGCCCGCAAGGCGACCCGGAAGATGTCCGAGGGGACCTTCGGTCTGGATGATTTCATGGATCAGCTGGAGCAGGTGCGCAAGCTCGGCTCAATGAAAAGCCTTCTGGGAATGATTCCCGGCATGGCCCAGCATCGACGGGAGTTGGAGCAGTTCGACGAGAAGGAGATCGACCGCACGCAGGCAATCATCCGCTCGATGACCCCCGAGGAACGACGCAATCCGGACATCATCGACGGATCACGCCGCGCCCGAATCGCCTATGGCGCGGGAACAACCGTGTCGGCGGTGAACGGCCTCCTCCAACGCTTCGAGCAGGCCGCGACCATGATGAAACGCATGGCCAACCGTGGAATGAACGGCGCGATCCCTGGTTTCGGCGGGCCCGGCGCCAAGAAGAACCGCAAGGGCAAGTCCAACAAATCCAAGAAAAAGGGTGGATCGAAATCCGGCAATCCGATGAAGCGCGAGGCGGAGGAGAAGGCCCTGCGCGACCGGCTTTCGCAGGAACCGGCCACAGGCGGATCGGCCTTCTCGAAGAAACCGCAGAATCCGGCACTGCCACAAGGATTGGATGAGCTGATCGGCTCCAATGGGGCACCGGATCTGCCTCCCAACCTCGGCGGCGGATTGTCGGGCCTTCTGGGGCGATAGCCGGTATCCGTCCCCATGCCCGACATCACGTGGATAACGCCCGTAGCGGTCGTGCTACTGCTATGGGCTCTTCTTCGTATGCTTCCCGCCGGAGCCGACGGTCGCGCACCCCTCCCGTATCTCATATCGTTGGGGCACCTGCTGTGGATTCCTCTGGTCATCGTGGCGATTGTGGCCTTGGCATCGGATGATGTCGTCTCCGCAGTCATGGCAACAACCGCGGCCGCGGCCATAGGGGGCATCTCACTGAGGACCTATCATCCGCGTCATCAGCGCGCTCACCCGTCAGTGGGCGGAACCGCCATCGAGCAATGGGCACGACCGCGTTCCGCCACGCCCCATGCCCCCGCGTCCGGCGCCCCCGCGTCCGGCGCCACCCTCACAGTGATGACACTGAACTGCCGCACAGGCCGGGTCGACGCCCACAGCGTGGTACAGGCCGTCCAGGAACGTGAGGTGGATGTCCTCGCGTTGCAGGAGCTCACCGTCGAAGCCGTGGCCGCTCTGAAGGACGCCGGAATGGACGATATCCTCCCCTTCCATCAGCTTGGAGGACAACACCCGGACGACAATGGCGGATTCAACGCGATATGGTCCGCGCAGAAGCCCGTAGGAGCATGCGCCGACACCGTCTCCATTCCGGCGGCTGAAGCTCCCTCCCTGTCCCTGCGACTGGGTCCATCCATCGTGAGATTCGTTTCGGCGCACACAAAATCGCCACAACGCGGATGCCGCGAATGGTCACAGGGCATCATCGGCCTAGGCGCTTTGGCATCGGATGGATTCGCCGACCATCAGACGCATCCGGCAACGGCGGACACGACAACCATGCGAATGGACACAGTTCTGATGGGAGACCTCAATTCAAGCCCCGACCATCCCAGCTTCCGGGCCCTCCTAGCCCAGGGATTCCACGACGCGGGGCTCTCGCTCGCGCATGGTCCGGTCGCCAGCTTCCCCTCGTGGGCGCTCTGGCCCCGCATCGACATCGACCACATCCTTTTCACCGAAGGAATCCAATCCACAGCCTCCACGTCGTTCACCGTTCCGGGCACCGACCATCTCGCGGTCTGCGCGACGCTGCTCATCGAAACGGGAACGTCTTCCCCCGGTTCATGTCGTGTGAATCCCCTCGACAGCCCCGGCTTGGCATTATCCGGCCGCTGAGCTATACTTTTCCAGTTATTTCGCTGGTCCGGGGCCCTCTCATTCCCGTGTCCCGCGAGGAACGCGTTGGTTCGAGGCATCATGCCCCACATGGAGCCGACAACCAACAAACACAGCACCAAGGAGAGCCATTTTGGCAACCAAGATTCGTCTCAAGCGCATGGGCAAGAAGTTCTACGCCTTCTACCGTGTGGTCATCAGCGACTCACGCAACAAGCGCGGCGGCAAGTCCATTGAAGAGATCGGCCTGTACGATCCGAACAGGCAGCCTTCCCTCATCCAGATCGATTCGGAGCGCGCCCAGTACTGGCTTGGCGTTGGAGCACAGCCGACCGAATCGGTTCTGCGTCTTCTCACCATCACCGGTGATTGGCAGAAGTTCAAGGGACTTGAGGGTGCCGAGGGCACACTGAAGACCCCCGAGAACGGACCGGACGCGGCAGCCCGTGTCGAGGCCGTCGAAGCTCAGGCGCAGAAGCTCAAGGCCGCGCACTCGGCAGGTGCCGCGAAGAACGCAGCGACACCCGAGCAGAGTCAGGCTGAGTGATCATGCTTGCCGAAGCCGTTGGACACCTCATCAGGAACATCGTGGATTTCCCCGACGACGTGTCCGTGAAATCATATGAGAACCCTCGCGGCGAGCTTCTGCGCGTCCGTGTCAACCCCGAGGACATAGGCCGCGTCATTGGGCGCAACGGTCGCACGGCCAACGCCATTCGCGCCGTCATCCAAGCGCTGTCCGACCACAGTGTCCGCGTGGACATCATGGATGTACGGCGGTGATTCGGTAGCGTGGCACATCAACAACACGCCGACGACCCTCAGCATGATCTGCTGAGGGTCTGTCGTATCGGACGCGCCCAAGGTCTCAAAGGCGAGGTCACCATCCAAAGCTTCACCTCGGAGCCCGCCGCCCGATTCGCGCCCGGATCCGAACTCATCGACGACGAGGGTCATGTTCTGACAATCGACAATTCGCGCACTTTCCGCGATCATTGGATACTGCATTTCACAGGGGTCAACACACGTGAGGGAGCCGAGGCGCTCAACGGAACCCAGTTGTTCGCCCATCCCGATCCGCCGGAGCAACTTGCCGACGAGGATGCCTTCTATCCCCGTGATCTGATCGGCATGACCGTCATCCCCGCCGCGGGAAACTCACTGGGCCTCGCCGCCGACATGACCATCGGAACGGTTGTCGATGTCACGGACGCCACGGCCCAGGCTCTTCTGACGGTTCGTCTACGCAAGCCCGTCAATGGCCAGCGCACGGCTCTCGTGCCCTTCGTCGAGCGGATCGTTCCCGATGTGGACGTTGAGGCCGGCATCATGAGCATCGATCCTCCGGGCGGGCTGATTCCCGGATTGGGCGAGGACGCCGAGGAGGATGATTCGGATGAGGAAGGGGCTCGCAACGCATGAGCTTCCGCATGACCATCGACATCGTGTCGGTGTTCCCCGACTACTTCGACGTCGTCAATCTCAGCCTTATGGGAAAAGCCCGGGAAAACGGCCTTCTGACGGTTAACGCGCACGACCTGCGCGATTGGACGCACGACGTCCATCATTCCGTTGACGACACCCCCGTCGGCGGTGGCGCCGGAATGGTGATGAGGCCCGAGGTCTGGGCATCATGTCTGGATGATCTGCTGGGTTTGGAGCAGGATGACCACGCGCGGGCGGTGGCGCCCGCGGAAATGGAGACGGCCGGGCCGGAGACGGCCCAGGTGGAGCTTCCCGGAACGGAACCAGCCGCGACCACGGTCACAACGCCTGTGGTGATCCTTCCCAATCCCTCGGCACCCCTGTTCACGCAGAGGGAGGCCACCGAGCTATCCCACGCGGAGCATCTGGTCTTCGGATGCGGGCGATACGAGGGGTACGACGCCAGAATTCCGGAGTACTACCGCGCGCGGGGTGTGGATGTGCGCGAATACTCCATCGGTGATTACGTCCTTAACGGCGGCGAGGTCGCCGTGGCCGTGATGATGGAGGCCATCGTGCGGCTCCTCCCCGGGTTCATGGGCAACCCCGATTCCATCGTGGAGGAATCCTACACAGGACGTGAGGCTCTTCTCGAGCATCGCCAATACACCAAACCGGCCTTATGGCGTGGCTTGGAGGTTCCCTCCGTCCTTCTCAGCGGCGACCACGGACGCGTCGACAGATACCGGCGGGACGAGGCGCTGGCGCGAACCAGCCGTATCCGGCCCGATCTGATCGAGCGGCTGAGCTGCGGGGACCTCGACAAGAAGGACAAGGCCACGCTTCGCGATCTGGGATGGGACGTGTCGTCTGAACATCCGCGGCATGGCGGCCAATCACGGGAGACACGCGCTCAACGTTCCAACGATGACGTGATCTCGTAGTACAGAACCTCGGTCTCCCCATAGGTCCTCCGGTCGACTAGGGACCACCGGGGGTCCTCCCTAGGATCCCGGGACCGCGCGGACCTCTCCATGACGACGATGCCCTCCGGCGGGAGCATCCTCTGGTCGGAGAGGACCCCCAATATCTCCTCGCACCCCTCCGTGGGATGGTCATAGGGCGGATCGGCGAAAACGACATCGAAACACTCCGATGCCGCCGAGCGCAGATAACGGTACACGCTCATCTTTACGGTTCTCACATCGACGTGCGCGGATCCGTCCCCACGAATGCGCATCCTGTCCGCCACACGTTGGATGGCGGTGGTGGCGGCAGACGAGGAATCCACCGCCACCAGACTTGCCGCGCCCCTGGAAAGCGCTTCGAATCCCAAGGCTCCCGTGCCCGCGAACAGATCGAGGACGCGCGATCCCTCAAGCATGTTCCATGCCTCAAGACGCGAGAACACGGCCTCCTTGGTTCTATCCGTGGTCGGTCGGGTCCCGGAGGGGGCCGACGCCAATGGGGTGCCTTTGAACCGTCCGGCGATCACATGCATGGCCACCACTGTAGCCATCCGGGACGTCATGCGCCCAGCAGCGCCGTCTCACTGCCACGGGACACGTCCACCACCGCGCCAGCCAAGTGGATATGCGATTCCAGATCGGGGTCGTCGTGAAGAATCCTCTCGGCGTCGGCCCGAGCCTCCCTGATCACGGATGCGTCGGCCACGACACGCAGAAGCTTGAAACCTGACCTCAACCCGGATTGAGCATCACCCAGTACATCCCCCGCGCCACGCAGCTCAAGATCGGCGGCAGCGATGCGGGCTCCGTCCATCGTCGTGCGAACCACCTCAAGCCGCTGCTGGGCGATGCTTCCCGGTTCGGCGCGCGACACCAAAAAAGCCCACGCGTCCGTTCCTCCACGCCCAACGCGGCCACGCAACTGATGCAGCTGCGACAGCCCAAATCGGTCAGCGTCGAAAACGACGACGCAGCTTGCCTGAGGAACATCCACGCCCACCTCGACCACCGTCGTGGACACCAGAACCGGCGTCTTCCCCGAGGCGAACCGAGCCATCACCTCGTCCTTGGTGGCGTCGTCGTCCCGCCCCGTCAACGTCGCGATGGGAATTCCCGCGAACTGGGGAAGTGCGGCAAGACGGCCGGCCATCTGCCTAACCGCGTGAAGTGGAGGACGGGGCGCTTCACCGTTCTCCTCCCCATCACCGATGGCTGAGGGAACCCGAACCTCCTCGAAGCCATCATCATCCATGACGTCCAAACCCCCGGCGGCACCAGAGACCCCGACTCCATCGCCCCCTCCGGAACCGTCTGATTTCCCAACGCCCACGTGACGACCATCAGGCACGCTGCCGTCGGAATCATCGGAGTCGATTCGCGGACAGATGATGTACGCCCGCTCCCCGGCCTCGACGCGCGCACGAATATGGGCGAACATCCTACCCATCATGGGGGCGTCCTCCTCGGGGACGACCACCGTATTCACCGGTCTGCGCCCATGCGGAAGCTCTGTGAGCTCGGATACGTCCAGATCCCCGAACCAAGTCATCGCCGCCGTGCGGGGAATCGGCGTGGCCGTCATCACCAACAGATGCGGACGACGGCCATCCGCGTCCCGGCTGAGAGACCCCCGTTGCTCCACACCGAATCGGTGCTGTTCGTCTATCACGACGATGGCGACGTCCGGCGCTTGGAACGACCGCGAGAACACCGCATGCGTGGCGACGATCAGCGCCGGCTCCCCCGACGCCACGGCGGCGAGCACACGCCGCCTCAGCGCCAGCCTCATACCGCCCGTGACGAGGTGCAGTGGCACGTGCAATCCCGCGGCTGCCATC
>NZ_CASEXV010000044.1 GCF_949292005.1 uncultured Bifidobacterium sp.
CAAATAGTCCCTATATATTCCTATCGCGGTCATCATACGATATTCGGTGTATTGCGAAGGATTGTCCAAAAGCCAGTTCCATGTATTTCGAACAGTCATGTAATCATCGGTGTTCTGGTAGCTCAAGGCCTGATAGATTAAAGCGTCCCCCTCATATGGACGTCTTTCACGAGTCACCGAATCGACAACGGTATCCAGGGTCGTAGCCTCGTAAGTGTATTGCGACAGCTCGGCAACGTCATCGAGAATCTCCACTCCGGTGCTTAACGACTGTTCCGAGTCCGCAGTGGACAAGGAGACCTTCACGCCTTTGATGTCATTCGCCGTCAGTTCGCCGGGAAAGTTATGTAGCGTGACATATCTGAACCCCCTGAGGCTGAACCCCGTGAAAGTCGAGGTGCCACCACTAAAGATCCACGTCTCGTCATAAACGTTTCCGGTTCCCATTTTATATTTGGCGACGCCCGAACTAAGCTGCTCGCCTTCGGTGACTCGCACCGCCTGCTTCTCTCCCTTAGGAACGGTAACCGTCAGTTGTATGTCGCCAATGATCTCTTTGTTGAAGGCGACCGTGTAAACACCCTGACGCTGCCGAGTGATCGATCCGACAGACACCAGTGACCTTTTCATATTGGAGACAATCGATGGCGACAGCTTATACGTCGTCGGCAATCCGAAACTTTTCGGCTGCTCCCACCCAGCCGAGCTCTCCTTGAATCCGCTATCCACACCGTCAACCTGGTCTGGATCGCACCATGATGCGGGGAAAGCCGAGACATCGACGTTCTGCGCATTCTCCGTGTAATACTGCGTTCCTATGGAATGCCCCGATGTCCCATAGACGATATCGTCCATGGACATGGCTTGCGTGGAAGCGGAGCCATTCTGAACATCGGAACCAGAGTTGTAGACCACCGAGGAAGTGCCATCCGAATAGAAGTAGGTGAGCTGCATCAGAACGCCGGGGGATACGGTTCCCCCGGGAGCATAGCTGAACAGGCCGAGAACGTTCGCCTTTCCTTTCGCCAACTGCTCTGTGATGTCATAAGTGTTATAAAACAGTTTGCTCGACGATCGTCTTGTAGGGCCGACCCCGATCTCTTGATTGTTAACGAATGCCGTAAAGATATACCGTCCGGAGGCTTTCGACGTATCCACCGTATCGGAGCCAAGAGCGGTAACGGTGAGAAGTGCCTTGGTGACTCCATCGGCTTTGGCGACCCGGGCGCGGATCAAGGACGAGTTACCCTCTGTCGACCATATAAGATTCGTAGACGTGAATTTGGTTCCGACCGCTGTTGCAAAATCCCATCTCTCCGAGGAAAGAACGGTCCCGTCGGCGTTCTGTATGTCAACGGACCAGTAGTACAGGCTATTCTCGTCAAGAGTGGAGCTACCCTCACATCCCGAGGGAAAGACATCGGTAAAATACGCGTTTCTTTGGGCAGACACAGCTCCGGAATCATCCGCATCGATCCAACCGGAACTGCACAAAGAAGAAGTCTCTGAGCTATTCCGGAATAAATTGATCTGGTATTTCTTCTGATAAAAGTCAGTTGGATTCTTCCAGGAAAACACCGGTTTTCTGGAATCCGCGGCATAATTCGATTGAAGAAAACCGACGCTCAGATCATAAGGAACCCGCTCTGTCGAGGATGAATCCGCCGCATCCGCATCAGGAACGGAAACTGCAAATAGCGATGATACACAAAGAATCACGCAAAAAAATAGCAAGACCAATCGTTTTCCTGCGTTGTATATCAACTTCCCCGCGCTCCCGCCCAACGTCCCGTCGTCCGAATAATCCCTGCATCGTCCCAAATAGCGGAACAAAACCGTCACACCAATCTACCCCACCGTCCGTACGGCGCAGAAGCGGTTGACGCCATTGGCATGGCCATGGATGAGCCGGATGGTTTTCAGCACAACATGCCCACACTATAGCTTCCAATTGATACGTGCTATATTCTTTAGGGTTGTCTGGGCACCGGAGGCGTCCACGGCACAATGGAGGATTCGCCTAGTGGTCTATGGCGCACGCTTGGAAAGCGTGTTGGTGTAACAGCCTCACGAGTTCGAATCTCGTATCCTCCGCCATGAGGGTTTTGAACGAAAGTTCAAAACCCTTTTTTGTTGCCGCTTCCGTCCTGTTTCCTTGCGTTTCAGCCATTCCCCGCAATACCCATACCTTGCGTGGTCGAACATTGAGCAGCCTTTAGAGGGGTAGTTAGTAGGTAAACAAAGTGGTAAGAGCCTGACTACTCCAGATTCTTACCCACTACCAGAAGGACGCTTATGCCAGCCTCACACGTCAGGGTCAGCAGATCGAATCACTGAAATCACATGACGTCACGTTTGGCCTGTACAGGAACCACAAAGACAACACCACAAATCTGTTCCAATCCATCCGGATTATGCGCAACGCCTCTTCACATAACAACTGCCTGCTGATTGGCATCGAAAAACAGACCAGGCCTGCTATAAATCAACCACCTTGAACCTAGGAAGTTACTTGGGAACCTTTACCTTACCAACTTCCTAAGTAACCTCCCAGGTTCCGCATTCCCTTCGGCGTCCTCAAGCCGCCTTCACCCGATACGGCAGCTGCTCACGCTGAGACTCCGTTCGCCTTTTGAGAAGGCACCAAGCGGTAGCGACGCTTGGGGCTGTACTTGGAACCTATGCCTTCCACCAGTCCATCTGCCATCATGCGGGAAAGGTAATCGCGAATGGTTTTGGTGGATGTCCCGGAAGCGTTCGACAATTCCGAAGTGCTGGCGCTTTGCCTCCGGGCAAGATACGACAAAAGCGCCTGTTCCATTCACAGTGTTGTCTCATACCGCGCATTACGGCCACTCCCGACCTTCTTCGCTCGCCCCTCACTCACCAGTTTCCGCAATTGGTAGTATGCCTGATTCGAGTCAAGGTGCAGCAGTTTCATAACATCGTTTTTGCTCACCGACCCCTGCTTATTCATCAGCTTTGTTATCAACTCCGGATAACGCACCCTATCGATGTCTGACTGTCTAACATATTCCACCACTTTGCCGCTGCGACGGGATACTTTCGCCCCCAACATGTATGAACGCCGAGCACCAGTGCCGTAGCTTTCAACAAGACCAGATTCGGCCAACTGCCCCAATACGGTACGCAAACGCTGGTCGCTCATGTCCAAAGACTTCGACAGAACTTCAAAGCTACAACGCCTTTCACCTTTGAGCTTGTCCAAGATGAGCAGCCCATCGAGAGGCAAAGACCTGCCGCTACGCTCACGTTCCTCAGCCAAGAGCTCCACGAACGCCTTATCAGGTGCGCTCCTTGCCAAAAGCACAGATACTTCGCGCTCGTTTGATCTCGAATAATCCGGTAGGGGACGCCCATAGTTCAAAGCCCCCTCGAAAATACGATCGATGCCACGGCCTGTCCGTTCGGCAAGCCCAGTCCTTTTCAGCGCGTCCATGAGACATGGATTCCGGCCATGCGGCTCGGCGGTAAGTAAATTATGAATGCTGATGCCTTCCACGAATCCACCAGGATTAGCAATGGTCAGCCCGGCATCATCCACCAGCACCCGCACACGACCAAGAACCGAATAGTCCCTGTGCCCAAACGCATTGACCAGGGCCTCTCTGAAAGCCCTTTCATCAAATTCAGGAACCATTGAGGAAAACAGTCCTACGTTCAGTTCCGTTCCCGGATTCCATGGTTTAAACGCTTCCGCTATCTGTTCTATGGTTTTGAGCAGTGGCCCACGATATGTCTGGTTCACCTTGATATCAGTTCCGGCAAGAACCTGGAAAACCGCCTCATTCGTCGGAACAAGACGCTGCAACGATTCCTCCAGATCCTCATCCTCAAGTTCGAGGAGATTACGGTCACCGGACTGGCAGGACGCGATAATCCTATGCAGACAAGGGCTACAACCGCTTCTACCGGTTCTGAATCCGAAAGGCCCTTTAACATCATTCTTGAATTCTTTGAACAAAGCTTCTCTGCCATATTCATGTACGATTCGCAACCGCCCACTCCGAATCTCTGAATTTTTCTCTGAATCGTGCAATCCTTCTCTGAATTCAGAGAAAGACCACTGAATCCAGAGAAAGGCCACTTCCTTAAGACCGATTAATCGGCAGTGGCAGTTGTCCTCCGCCAATAGACTCAGGAACAGCGAGACTAAGCCATTCACGAGGCGTTTCTCTCTCCATGGCGACGATGACGACGACAATCGATACCACCCGATGGCATAGCGCCGACGGCTCATCTTGCTCAGATCGTGACAACTATCCCTGCGCCGGAGTCCGCCGCTGACATCGGGCAATCAACGTTCCAGAACCTTCGCTCGTGACGCATGACGACGCATATTTCCTCTGTGAATTTATCAACTGCGTGCTCCTCTCGTATGCAAAGAACCTGCGATTCCCCAATTGAATTCAGTACATACCTGGAACTGGAATATGATATTCCTTGCATCGCGTCTCATACGCGACGCATACAGAGAACCGAGAAGGGTATGAAAAAGAGAAGAGCAGTTCTTCTGGCGCCGCTTTCCGCAGTAGCCATCGTCTTAGCCATGGTTTTTCCGCTTGCCGGAACAACCTCACAGATGCAGACAGCCGACGCGTCCACGACAACCGCCGCATCCGCCCTGTCGCAGCTGACCGTCAAAAGCGACGCCTCGACGGCGGGATATTCGCGAGACCAGTTCGGAAATGACTGGGAGGACGTCGACAACAACAACTGCGACACGCGCGACGACATTCTCAAACGCGATCTGACCCATATCACATATAAGACGGGCAGTACCTGCGTCATTGCATCCGGTACGCTGAACGACCCCTATACCGGGAAGACCATCAACTTCGTCAGAGGCGAGAATACGTCGCAGGCCGTCCAGATCGATCACGTCGTGGCGCTCGGCAACGCCTGGGAGACCGGAGCCCAGTCATTGACCACGGCGAAAAGAACGCAACTGGCCAATGATCCGTTGGAGCTTCTGGCCGTGGACGGTCCCACGAATGGGAAGAAAGGTGACAAAGACGCCGCGGGGTGGGTTCCGTCCAACACGAAGGCCGACTGCGCCTACGTCGCCAGACAGATCACGGTCAAGCAGAAGTACGGTCTGTGGGTGACGTCCAGTGAAAAGAACCGGATGTCGACGGTTCTTTCGACATGCCCCAACCAGCCTCTGGCAACGGGAACGACGGGACTGGACATCTTCTCCTCATCGTCATCCTCAGGCGTCACGGTCAGCAAGCCTGTTCTCACGTACCGCACGCACGTCCAGACCTACGGATGGCAGAAATGGATGGGTGAGGGCGCGACATCGGGGACCACCGGAAAAGCCAAACGCCTCGAGGCCATCGAGATCCGCCTGTCGGGGAGGTCCCAGGCGACCAAGGGAGAGATCCAGTACCGCACGCACGTGCAGACCTACGGATGGCAGAAATGGGTGAATACCGGAACATTATCAGGAACGACGGGGAAGGCCAAGAGACTCGAAGCAATTAGCATCAGGCTGACCGACAATCTTGCCAAACGCTATGACGTGTACTATCGCGTCCACGCCCAGCACTTCGGCTGGATGGGATGGGCGAAGGACGGCGCGAATGCGGGGACCGCAGGATACGCCTACAGGCTCGAGGCCATCCAGATTAGGCTCGTCACGAAAGGCGGGGCCGCTCCGGGAAGCATCTCCACCGCGTTCCGTCAGGCTCCCGCGAAGAAGACCCCGGCCAAAGCAGTCACGAAGAAGACCTCGACGCCTACGAGGAATACCGGATCGTCATCCCTGCCGGTCAAGACGGCAGGATCCTATTGCAAGAAGTCCGACAAAGGCAAGCATGCGCGGACCAGCACGGGTGTGACGCTTACTTGCAAGACCACGTCGTCGGACTCGCGACTGCGCTGGCGACACTGACGGGCTGGCTATGTGAGAGTCCCTGCGAAATATCAGGATTCCAACGGGACGTTAACGATGCGCAGGAACCATGAAACCGTGGATCGGTTCAGACTCGTGTCTGGATGCTCTGCGCTGCAGAGCATCCCCGCGGGGCGTAATCCCCGCCGGACGGCTACGCTCATATGCAACTACGCTCGTATGCAACCGGAATGGAACGCAAGCCCGCGTTCCCCGCGACACGAAGAGAACCGAGGCACACACCCATGAACAGGACCGTGGTCGTCACAGGATCGACATCGGGAATCGGAAGCGCATTCGCCGACCTCTTCGCGAATCGGGGCGATGCGCTCATCCTCGTCTCGCGCAGCGTCAAAACGCTTCGGGCGCAATGCACGGCTTTGAGCGAACGTCATCCGCAGGGGCGGTTCTCATACATCGTCGCCGACCTCAGCGACCACGTCCAGGTGGATATGGTCTGCCGGCGTCTGGCCGACGAACCGGTCGACGTTCTGGTGAACAACGCCGGATTCGGCATGACGGGACCTTTCACCCACGAGGATCCTCGGGGCATACGGTCCATGATCGACGTCAACGTGGCAGCCCCCACCGCATTGTCGAGGACGGTCGCCGAGGGAATGGTGTCACGTGGACACGGCCGCATTCTCAACGTCGCGTCGATCGCCGCCTTCATGCCCAATCCCTTCGGTGCCGTGTACGCCGCGACCAAGGCGTATGTGCTCAGCCTGTCCGAAGCCCTGTCCGAGGAGCTGCGAGGCACGGGAGTCACCGTGTCGGCGCTCTGCCCCGGACCGACGCGCAGCAATTTCGCGGAACGTTCGCAGATGGGGCGGACCCGGGTGTTCGCGCGGAACGTGATGGACGCCGAATCCGTGGCACGAGCCGGCTACAAAGGGATGATGCGTGGAAGGCGACGGATCGTCCCCGGGCTGCCCAACCGAATCCTCACGGGGCTGAGCATCATCGTACCTACGGTCGTGGTTCTTCGAATCGCGGCCTGGGCGTTGCGGTACACGGATTAGAGCGCACGGCCGGCGACCTAGCTGCACCTATCGACGCACCGCCAACGTATCCACCCCATCACCATCCCAATCACCAACCAGAACCGTATCCGATCCCTTCCCGTAGCGCACGGTCTTGTCGGCCTTGCCCCCCGAAATCGAATTCTTGAAGTAATAGCAATTCCCATTGCACGCGGGGATATAGGTTTTGTTGCCAAACGCGCTGAAGTCGACGCTTCCGCTGATGCCACTTACGGAGCCTCGATCGGTGTACTGCCACCCCCTGCTGTTTGACGTGAAGCCGGTGAATTCATTCGTTCCCCCATGCTGAGCGACCCAAGTTGTTTTGGACCAGATGGATGAGGACTTCAAAACACCGTTCAACCGACTCGTATAGGAGTACACGCCCAGATTGGTGTATCCCGCGGAATTCAGTTCCTTGTACCAAGCGCTGATCATCGCCTCGTAGGTCGTGGTGCTTGTTGGCGGGACATGGATCGGTTTATCGTTGGAATCGTTCCACGTCCAATCCTCAAGGTCGTAGTAGATTGGATACGACAGGTCACTGGCGCTCACTCCCGCTTCCTTAAGCAACGCCGCGACGTTGGCTCCCTCCGCGGACGCTGTGTCCACGTCGTAGGCATACGAATACAGATAGATTCCGAAGGAGATTCCCAGCCGCTTACACCAGGTGATGTTCCGCACGGCCTTCGCATCGAATCCGTTGTCCCAGGCGTATCCGATCCGGATGATGGCCCCCTGGACCCCGGATTGCTTGACCTTGGTCCAGTTGACGTCACCTTGATATTCGGACACGTCGATGACCCGTGACGCCTGCTGGACGAAAAGCGACCCGTCCGCGTTGAAGAACGCGGACGTACCGTTCTTGGTCCCCCAATATGCTCCATACGTGTTGTCGTACAAAGCGGCGGTCCGTACGGATCCGGACCCGCTTTCGGAAGATGACATGGCTTCACGGACCCTGCTCACCGACACGGGAATGAATTTCTGCCCATCAGTGCGATCAAGAGGATCCGGCGGCTGGGTCGATGTGCCGACCACGCTGGGATCGGTGACAGTCTCCCCTGTCTCAACGTTCCTCACCGTTCCATCCGATAGTTTCGCCAATGTTTCGGATATCGTCGTCGCGTCGTCAGGAATCGAATCCACGATTGTCTGGGGAAGCGTCATTGAGGGATTGTCGGGAAACGATCCGTTCGTCGTTTCGTCGGCGGACGAGACCACGACATCCGTTTTAGAGCCGTCAGTGACGGTCGATCCGATTGCCGCAGGCGCGGAGATGGACCCCACGGAGAGTACGGCGGACATGAGTATCCCAGCCAATCGGATCAACACCGGGAACACGGTGGTCACCATGTAACAACCATCCTCCCTACATTCATGGTCACAAAATGCAAATGCGCTCCAAAAAAGACATCTTGCTTGCGCAAGTGTATCCCATGACTCTGTGGAAATACTTTGTGACAATGCTCTGCGGCAACCGTGCACAATCGGCGGAAGGTCAGTTTTCCACCTGTTCAGTCGATCCCAGATGAATCATGTCGTGCTGGCTGTAGTAAACCCACCCCGGCTTGGGTGAACCACCAAGCAGCTGGGCGACCGTCACAAGGGTGTATCCCTTTGAGCGCAGTTGATGAACGATGTCCGGAACCGCTTTGACCGTGCTGGCGTAAATGGAATGCATAAGGACGATGGATCCCGCCGACACGTTGTTGACGACCGTCGTCGTTGTCTTCTTCGCATCAAGTGATTTCCAGTCCTCGGAATCGACGTTCCACAAAATAATGGCTTCGCCACGCTTCGCGGCGACGTTGCGCACATCATCATTCCAAGCGCCGTAAGGAGGCCTCACCAAGCCGGAGCTCACACCACCCGCGGCCACAATGGCACTCTCTGTGAGGGAAAGCTCGGACGCGATGTCCTTCGTGGACAGCTTCGACAGCTGCGCGTGGTCCCACGAATGATTCCCGTCCAAACTTCCGGAGGCGACATCGCGCGTGATGTTCGAGGATGTGCTCGACGTGATGTTCTTGCCGATCATGAAGAACGTCGCCTTGACCTTGAGCTTGTCAAGCTCGTCGCGGAGCTTGGAGTCGTTCACCGCGCTGGGGCCATCGTCGAACGTCAACGCCACGCACTTGAGCTTGTCGCAGTCCACCCCCGACTGCTGCTCGATCGACGCGCTCACGGCATCCATCGCCTTCTGTAGCGAGGTGGCACTCTCGCGGCATTTCTTCGCGAGCGCCGTGGCCGACGACGAGCTTGTGGACTTCGATTTCACCAAAGCAAGCGCCGCGGTGATCTCGGTGGACAGCGCCTCGTGGTACGTCGTCTCGGCGGTTTTCGCAGCGGTCGAATTCAGCAGTGTCTTGGCGTTCGTCGCAAGCGCCGACAAGGTGCTTTGCTCATCCGCAAGCGTTTTCTCATCACGACTCGCCAGCACCGTGGTCGAGGCTTTCGTAACCTTGTCCACATGCGCACGCATCGCCTCGGTCTGCGCGGTTATGGCTGCGGTGGACGCTTTCAGCGACTTCGTGGAGCTCTTCGTGGAGCATGCATCCGCGGCCGTGAGAACCGGGTTCTTCGACAGGATGGCGGATGCGGCCGACACCGTCGCGCTCAGCTTTGTTACCACGGAGGCTTGCGACACCTGCGACGATGTCACTCCGCCGGACGTGGACGCGACCGTCTTCAGGGTCTTTTCCAGACGCGAGCGCGCCTGATTGCTTCTGGACACAGCGTTCCTACAGTCCTCAAGGGCGGCGTTATGCTCGGCCTTCAACCACACCAGCGCACCGAACACACTGATGAAAATCAGCAATCCCACCAGAATGGCCCAAGCCCAGCGGGGGAAACGCGGAATGTTGGAAGGAGAATTAAGGGCGGCGATGTCATCGGCCGTCAGAGCCTCGCCAACAGCGCTATCCGCGCGACCGCTTTGCGGGGATTCCGACGCCGGACGGCCGTTATTCCCTGCGGCTCCCCGCGCTCCCACATCATTCCCTTCCATCATTCTCTTTCATCATTCTCTTTCATCCATGTCTTCCACGCACGCACGTCTTCTCACACACGCTCCACCAACCAGTATCTCGCTGTTTCCGCGGGCACGCGCAAGCATGGAACGGTTTCTCGTCCCGATTCAGCAGCATCCACTAGAATGATCCGCATGTCCTTGCACAATCTGTCCGCGAACGCCCAAGATTATCTTAAGGTTCTCTGGGATTTGCGTGAATGGACCGGAGAGTCCGTCGCACCTTCCGAGCTGGCGAAAAGGGCGGGCGTGAAGCTCTCCACCGTGTCGGGAGCGGTGTCCCGTCTGGTATCCGGAGGATATGCGACGCACACTCCGTATGGCACCATAGAGCTCACCGCGGAGGGCGAGTCATACGCGCTGGTCATGGTCAGGCGACACCGGCTTCTTGAGACCTTTCTTGTGCGGACGTTGGGATACCGCTGGGACGAGGTGCATCACGAGGCGGATGCGTTGGAGCACGCCGCCTCGGACATGATGATCGACCGGATCGACGAACTTCTGGGCCACCCTGAGACGGATCCCCATGGCGACCCCATACCGCGGGCCGATGGAACCCTGCCGGAGAATCATTCGATTCCGCTTGCCGACGCCCCACAACGCGAAGTGGTGCGCATCGACCGCGTAAGCGACGAGGATTCCGGACTCCTGCGATATCTGGACGATCAAGGAATCGGGATAGGGTCCGAGGTCCTCATCGGGGCACGTCCTCCCCATTCACACACCACCACGATCATCGCACTTTTCGATGCTTCCTCCAGGGAGGAGATGCCGCTAAGGGATCCCATCGCGCTCGATGCGGCCGCCGGGACGCAGATTCGGGTGACCCCGATCGACATCAACCGATAGCGGGCATCACACCCTCACAAGAAGCTGCGAGACGTCCTGCACAACGAGCTGAAGATTCAAGGCCGTAAGAACCGCGACGACGAACCATGCCACCACCGACAGCCATATCGAGTTCACGTGGCGGCCCATGATTTTGCGCGACGACGTCAAAGCGACGAGCGGGATCATCGAGATCGGCAGCGCCACGCAGAGGAACACCTGCGAATAGACGAGAAGACTGTCCAAGGCCGATTCTTTGCCGCCAAAGATGATGGCGCAGATCATGACGGGAATGATGGAGATCACTCTGGTGACCACCCGCCGCAGCCACAGGGGAATACGCATACGGATGAATCCCTCCATGACGATCTGTCCGCTGAGCGTTCCGGTGATCGTCGAATTCTGGCCGGATGCGAGCAGCGCCACAGCAAACAACGTGCTGAGCACACCGCTGGCGACCGGGCCCGCGATCGACGAATCCTTCAAAGCGTCATACAAAGCCGTGAAGGTGCCCAGACCGTCACCATGTCCGTAAAACATCGCCGCGCCCAGCATCAGCAGAAGACAGTTGACGAGGAACGCCAGACCAAGCTGGATATTCGAATCCCATGTCGCGAAGCGGACGGCCTTGTCCACCTGGGAGGCGTCGTCGCGGTCGTAATCACGTGTCTGCACGATCGAGGAATGCAGATACAGATTGTGGGGCATAACGGTCGCTCCGACGATGCCCAACGCCATCGTCAGCTGTCCGTTGCCCAGAATCTGGGTGCTGGGAACGAATCCGGCCACTACGGCACCCATATCCGGACCCGCGACGGCGACCTCATACAGGAAGACCACAAGAATCACGCAGATGAGCGTCGCGACGATCGCCTCGATCTTTCGGAAGCCTATCTGCATGAGAAGGAGAAGGAGGAGAACGTCGAGGACGGTCAGCGTCACACCCCACGGCAAGGGAATGCCGAACAGGAGCTTAAGCGCGATGGCCCCGCCGATCACCTCGGCGATGTCCGTGGCCATGACGGCAAGCTCCGTGCTGACCCACAGCGCAAAACCCAGTCGGCGACCGGTATGAGCGCGTGTGGCCTGAGCCAGATCAAGCCCAGTGACGATTCCCAGTTTCGCGGACATATACTGTAGCATCATCGCGATGAGGCTCGAAAGCAGGATAACCGACATCAGAAGATACCCGTACTGGGCACCTCCACCTATGGAGGTGATCCAATTGCCCGGATCCATATATCCGACCGCCACCAAGGCCCCCGGTCCAGAGAACGCGACAAGATTGCGCCAGAACCCATGATGCCCCGAGGGAACATGCACGGTGGAATTGATCTCCTCAAGCGACAGCCCATTGGCCGTCTCAATAATCGAGAACCTTTCGCGCCCGCCCCGGGAGCCGGGCCGCGCATCACCCGAGCGGTCCATCGAAGCTGCCGATGCCCGTCGGCCAGCGGAGTCCACCGTCATACCGTCGGACTCAATCATCATTCCCACCTGTCTCTCTTCGAGGCCGTACATTCGACCGCCGACGAACCCGCATCGCCTCCCACGCGGGTTCTATCTCATGAACTTTTATATTCTAGCCCTAGAACTATTACCGGTATTGTTAACTACGCGACATCCGCCAATCAGGCATCAAGTAACTACAGAATCCCGCATGGCCTCGGGCGTCCATCCCCAGCTCCCAGCCAGCGTTCAGCAATACCGCAGAGACGTTCCAGAGTTAAGCGCGATACCATTACATAAGACGGAAAGGCCCGCCGACCACCTCACAGGAATGTCTCCAGGTCCGAACGCGAGCTCCCACATCACCGGAAAGGCACCACATGTTCGTTCTTAAGAACGCATGGGCAACTCTGACGCTCCACGGATGGCGCACCGCCACGATCACGCTTACCGCACTGTCAGCCGCGACCCTGACAATTTTCTCGACCGCCGTGATCAACTCCGCGAACACGGCGGAGACCACGACGTATCAGGCCCAAAAACCCACAGTGGTCATCCGCCCCACGGCCAAGACGGAGGCCAAGCGCAATGGGGCAGACTCCTCCTGGACCAAATACCATCTGTCATGGGAGGACTACACCACCTATGCCACCAAGGTGCAGTCCGCCGGAGTGACCTTCTCCTACACGTTCAGCGAGACGGTTCCCGTGCGCCAGACCTCGTCAACCAAGGCCATCGCAGGGACCAACGATGCCGGGGCCGACAAAACGGGAGGGGAGCTGACGTGGAGAAGCTTTTATACGCTCGAGGCCGCCCAATCCAATGACCTGGGACGATTCAAACTTATCTCCGGCAAGCACCTCAACTACACGGGCGCCGACACAAGCAACGTTCTGATATCCCAATCGCTCGCCAAGAAGAACAACCTCAAAGTCGGAAGCACCATCACCGTCGCCAACCCGACGAACTCGTCGAAAACGTACAAACTCAAGGTGCGGGGAATCTACGTCTATGTCGGCTCGGCCTCCAAGGGGCAGGGCAGCGATGCGAAACAGTCCAAGGACAATCGCGAGAACGCCATCTATTCGAGCTACTACACCTTCGGCTACAACGGACTGGACATATCCAACGGCAAAGGCTGGGCGAAGCCGGATCTGAACGTCATGTTCAAGCTCAGTAAGTTGAAGGCATACAACACCTTCGTCAGGGCGGTGAAGAAAGCGAAGCTCCCGTCAACGCATGATGTCAGCTCCCCCTCCCTCACCAAATACGAAAACAAGATCACGCCTCTGTCCCAACTGGCTTCACGGCTGCGGATCGTCCGCATCGTGACATGGGCCGCAGGTGGCGTCATCCTTCTGGGACTCACGATCTTGGCTTCGACGCGGCGACGCGGTGAAATCGCCGTGGCCATGCTTGTTGGCTCGTCACGTGGTCGTATCGCATGGCAATTCATGATTGAGTCTCTGATGCTGACACTTCTTGGACTTCTTTTGGGAACACTCCTTGGCGGCGTCGGCACGCCCTGGCTCGGCTACACATTGGCCGGATCGAACGCCACGCCCATTCAGGCATGGCTTATCTGGTCGGTACTGGGATACGGACTGGCCATATGCGTGGCTTTGGCCATCATATCCATGGTGCCCGTCCTCTCCCTGAGGCGTGCAAGACTTGTCGATCCATTGCCTGTCATCGAGGCTCCGGTGGACGATCTTCCACAGAGTCCGGAGGGTGACGCATCCGAGAGCACGGACATCGTAGAAAACACAGAGACGCCCGATAAGACGGACACCATGCACACCAAGGAAGCCGCCGCGGACACAACCAGCGAGGAGGCGCACGATGAGTGACGACCCGCAAGAGAAGAACGAGAAGCCACAAACGAACGACTCGATGAGCGGCGACACCGAATCCAGCGCTCGTGGCAACACCACGGCAGACAAGGCCCGATCCAAGGCCACAACTCCGGATGCGACCACTTCCAACACCGACACGACGAAAGCCGAGGACACCCTTTCCTCGGCGACGGATGGTGCCACGGAAGTGACCTTCTCCATCATCTTCGATGATGACGACGCCGTCGCCAGCGCAGGCACCGACTCCACAGACGCCGACTCCGCCGACGACGTAGACGACGTAGACGACGATACAGCCGCCAACACCAACGCAGCCGTTCCTGACGATAATGCCGCTAGCGACGTCAGCACCGCCGGGAACGAGGACGACACGGACGACGCCACGCCCGAAGCGGCTCCGGCGGATAACACCCCTAAGGACGCCCCATCGGACTCGCCGGACGCCGAGGTGCCGGATGCCGCCGGGACAACGGAACCGCCAGCCGCGGAGATCGATGAGGACGATATCGACGAAGACGAGGACGTTGCGGACGAAGACGAAGACACGGACGACACAGTCAGCACCCCTGCCAATGCCCTGTCCATCGAAAAGGGAATCAGCGCAACGATCCGGTCCACCGGACAGGAGGATGACATCCTGCTGCGGTCCTACCCGACGTTCTCACTGACTGATGTGACCGTCGTCAAGAAATCGGACAGCCGCCGAATCCTCGACGACGTGACCATGTCCTTCTACGCGGGCAATCTCTACTGCGTGGGAGTCGACCCGGACTACACCGAACAGCACTCGACCTTCATTCAGGTCATCACCGGGCTGCGTCGCCCGACTTCCGGAACGGTGATGATGCGCAGCGCCAACCTCGCGGAACTGGACGCGGTCGAGGCCCGCGGGCACCGGCTTGGCATCGTCACTCAGAAATACCGGGTCCGGGAGGGACTTAACGCCGTCGACAACATCACGTACGCGATGGACGCATCGAACCGAAACTTCCTGAAGCCGAAGAAAACCATCGCCAAAGAGCTTCTCAAGCATGTAGGCTTCCCCAGCGACGGCACGAAAGACGCCGACGGACCGAACTCACCATGGCGCGTTCGGGTTGGGACTCTTTCCCCTGTTCAGCAGCTGCGCGTGGCCATCGCCAGAGCCATCAGCTGCGAGGCGAAGGTTCTGATTCTCGATGAACCAGTCGTGGGTCTGGATGATGACGAGTCGGAGTCCATCATGTCCACGCTCCAATCGCTTGCCCATGACAAGGACCCTCGATGCGTGATTGTGGTAAGCAGTGACGAGACGATTCTGGACGCGGGCGACGAGCGGGTGGATCTGATCTGACGGACGGATTCAATCCGGACGGGGGTGGTGTCGCCGGCCAACTATGGGGCCGGCGACACCACCCCCGTCATACCCAACCGGCCGTCGCCCTGATCTATCGCGATACGGGCATATCGTACTGTCTCGCCAGTGAATCGATGTCGGGAACACCGTACTTGCGCACCAGCTCCATCCATGCACGCCGGTTGGCCTCACCATACCGTGCGGCCTTGCGCTCATAGGCCTCAGCGGTGAGGAACCGGGGAGGAATCGACTTGCTGTGGTATTTGTCTGCCACCATAACCACCTCCTGTTCCAATGTCATGGGAGAGTAGTTGTCGGGCGGGAGGGGAAGGTTCTGCTCCACCACCTGTTCTCGCGTCAGCCCCACACCGGTGTGGTTCCGCGCGAACTCAGCGATTGACTCGTCGACGCCCTGCTCTTTGAGGTACTCATATCCAAGAAGCCCGTGAAGGATGTAGCGGGGACCGTCGAACTTCAGCGCGCGACCGTCCGACCCATCATGCGCCAGGACACGATACGTGCCGATGTCATGAAGAAGCCCCCCCACCACCACCATTCGCTCATCAAGATAATGCGGAGGGATCGTTCCTCCAACGACGCCCTCGGTCGGTGGAACCATAAAGCCTTCACTGGACGACGTGGATGGATCGCACCCTCCGTGCGAATCGCCGCCTCGTTCGGAAGAGTCCACGGGCAGCGTGCAGCGCCTCATGAACAACGCGTTCTGTCGACGCGCGAGAGCGCGGGCGATGGTCGCGACGATGACGCAATGGGTGTGAATGAGGTCGTACGCGGCCTCCGACGGCGATATGCGACGATGAAGATCGTCGATCTGCTGCATATTGGGAATGAGGCCGGTCATATCCAGTATCCTAGTGGGGCGCATGGGCGAACGGGCATCACAGTGAGCGTATGCGGAACTGTCCGGTGTGGTTCGACGCGATCAGAAGATGGTTGTTCCCAAGCTCCCGCCAACCCAGAGATGCGGGCTGGGGGAATCCCGAGCTCGCCACGACCACCCCCACGGGCGCTCCAGCTGAATCGGCGATCGGACGATATCGCACGGCCCGGTAGTCCGCCGCCTCGTCACCGCGTCCATAGGACTCGTAGACATCCACCACCCGCTGAGGCGTGCCCTCACGTCCGGCCGCACGCAGAACCACCAATTCATCACGGCTTTGGACCATGCAGTTGAAACTGGAAAGCGGGTACCGCTCCCTCAGCTTGCGGACCGCGCGGCACACGGCCTCGTCCAGAGGCAGGCCCAATCCCACCTGTTCTATGACCACGGCGAAGAAGACCGCGGAGTCGCTTTCCCCGCCCGTCGACAGAACGGTGGAACGTGTGACCGGAAAATCACGATCATCAACGATGTTGCGGCCCTCGTCATTCGAGATGTCGCCATTGTGGATGAAGCTCAACCCATGCGTGGCGAACGGTTGCTGGTTGCCAAGGACGAGTGGCAGATGGGAGCTGGCAAGCCTCAGATGCCAGATGGCCCCGCGCGAACGTTGCGTGGCCAACGCGGGGAACATCGAATCATGGACCGAGGACTCGATAGAACGGTAAAGACGTTCCATGGTCTCCGGAACCGGCTCCCCGCCGTCCCGACGGAAGGGGCTGTCATTCGGAGCGGAAACGAGGCACGCTCCCCATCCGTCGTTGTGGATGCGCCCAAGATCGCGGAAACGGGCAGACTCGTCCTCGCCTATGACATCCGTCAGGCTCAGCTCAAGTCCATTGGTCGCGTATCCCAGCAATCTGCACATAATCAACCACTGTAACCTGTGACGACTCCCCTAGCTGTGTTTACGGCCACGGGCGATACGTCCGGGGCGTCGAGGGGTACCGCGACCGTCCCGCGATGGAGGAACGACCGGTCCATCATCCGCGGCCGCCGAATCGTCGGGGGTGGGATCCACGGATGAACGCTCCGTTCCCACGCCGTTCTTGTCCACCACGCCGTTCTTGTCCACGTTGTCCTGTTGCGCTACGGACTCCGCACTGCCGATGGACTCATGCGCCGGGACCTCTATGCGATGCAGAACAACCGTCTTCTCGGGGTCGAACGCTTGGACGACATCCGTGATGCGCTCGGTCGGAGCGTTGTCGGAGGGAATGGGCGTCGTTGGCGTTTGGACGGCTCTGTGCCCGTCGGGAACGACGCTTGGGCGGACGGCGGAGCGGTCCTCCCGTTGTTGTCCCCGTGGCTCCCCCGTCGATGCGACGGTCTTGGGCCCGCTGTCCTTCGGATCGATAGCTCGCGCACGAATCGGCTCACGGCGCAGCCGCGGAGGTCGACGCGTCGACACGAACAAGGGCTGCACCTCTATCAGCGGATTGCAGGGAGCCAATCCAAACCATTTGACCGGGGATCCGGCCACATGCCTGATGGCGTACTTCACCTGAAGGGAGAGCGCTCCCCTTGCCGAAATGTTGGATTCGGGCATCAGCGCCTTGTGGATCAGAACATAACGAATCGTTCCGATTCCGGGATCCGCATCGACCTTCGGATACACCGACCCCTGTCGAGGCATCTCCCCGGCACGGGACAGATCATGCATGATCTGGTGGATGTACGCCGGGATGGACTGGGAGACCTTGAACCCCAGACGAATCCGGACGCGGAAAAGATAGTTCGTGCCGAAATCCTCCACCGAATACTCGCGGGTGAACGGCTCGTCCGTGGTCTGCACGGACACCGCCCACCAAGCGCGCGCACGCTTGGGATGGTCGGCGAAGATCGAGAAGAAGATGTCGGTGTCCAGACGCGACATCTCCCAATCGGACGTGAGGTACACGATGTTGTCGGCGAAATATGGGATGCGGAAATCACTGTGCAGCTTGTCCAACGCGGGAAGGAAGTCTTTGGGCTTCATGTGCCGCCGCTGAGACCGTTCGATCTGCGTTCCGTCGTTCCACGTCACCATGATGATGAGGATCGCCAAAGTCAGCAGCATGGTGAACCAGCCGCCATGCAGGAACTTCGCCATGGATGCGATGAAGAACATGATCTGGATCGATAGGAACACCAAGGTGAACACGACGGCCCCGGCGCGACGACGATGGCACCACATGTAGACCGCTAGAAGAATGGTCGTCGTGATCATGGTGATGGTCAGGGCCAGCCCATAGGCGGCGGATATGTGCTCCGAGTCCTTGAAGATCGCGAGGACCATCAGCGTGGCTGCGCACAGCACTCCATTGACAACGGGGATGTAGAGCTGACCTCGCGTGCGGGCGGGATATCGGACCTGCAGATGGGGCATCCAGTTAAGACCCGTCGCCTCGGACACCATGGTGAAGGCCCCTGTTATCAGGGCCTGGGATGCGATGATTCCAGCGGTGACCGACAGGATGACAGCGAAGTATCTGACGTTCGGCCCCATCATCAGGAAGAACGGATTGACGCTGTCCATCTTGGCCAACGCGGCGTTGTTCCGGTTGCGCAGCATCCACGCGCCCTGTCCGAAATAGTTGAAGACGAGGGCGATTTTGATGAACGGCCATGTGAAGTAGATGTTGCCCCGTCCCACATGACCCATATCGGAGTACAACGCCTCTGCGCCGGTCGTGGACAGGAACACGGTTCCCATAAGCGCTATTCCGGCAACATTATGCGAGCTGAACAGGAAATGGACGCCGTACACGGGGTTGAGCGCCGCCATGACGCTCCAGTCATTGTGAAGGCTCAGAAGTCCGACCACCGCAAGAAAGGCGAACCACACCATGACCACACTGCCGAAAACCTTGCCGATGCTCTCCGTTCCGCGCGATTGCACGGAGAACAGAACGACGATGATCACGGCGGTGATCATCAGCGACAGATTGGGGTTCTCGGTAAACAGCGGCTCCAGGACGGTGATGCTCTGCAGTCCCTCCACAGCGGAGGATATGGACACTGCGGGGGTGAGCACCGAATCCGCGAGGAACGCGGCGCCTCCCAGCATGGCGGGTATGGCCAGCCACGCCCCGTAACGACGGATCAGGGAGTACAGGGCGAAGATTCCGCCCTCGCCCTTGTTGTCTATCCGCATCGCGATCAGCACGTATTTGACTGTGGTTATCAGCGTGATCGACCAAAACACCAATGACAGCATGCCAAGAACCGCCTGGCGGTCGGTGTTGGCCAGACCTCCCTGACCTGAGAGGAAGGTCTGCGCGGTGTAGAGGGGGGATGTTCCTATGTCGCCATACACCACCCCCAGCGCGACTATCGCCATGCCGAAGGAGACTCGGTTCGGACCGGATTGAACCCGGGTCCACCAACGTCCGATGGGGCCTCGGGAAGCCGCGTCGGCCAGTTTGATGGCTTCCTCGCGCTCCACGGCATGCTGCTTCTCGAGCTCCTCGCGCTCCTTCCGTGTCATGGTCCTACGAGAGACTTTCGGAGCGTTGGTGAATGTCCCCGCCTTGAGAAGCTGTTCCTTCAACTGGGCCGGTGCCGGGGTCACGGGCGTCGGCGGCGCGGAGGCCTCCGGTTCAGCCTTGCGGGACGACCGACCCCCCTGACTGTTGTTCCGGCTATTGTCAATCCCCCGAGATGAACCACGATTGCGTGACTTCGCCATGCAGTGTCCTCCAATGGCGGAGACCCTCTCCGCGTTATATCGCAAAGAAAAACCGTCTTGACATTTTCTTTACAATTCATTCAGCGGCAAGTGTATACGCCCATAAGACATATACCAACTTCACCCTTGGGACATCGCGCCACCACGCGCAGAGGAACGGCCTAGAATCCATACACCGTGCGGACATTCCTCCGCGTCGCACGGGCAACATCCGCGACCGGCAGATCGAAAACCTCGGTGAGCGCGGCCAGTGTGTATGGAATCATATATGGAGCGTTCGGGCGCCCCCGGTAGGGCATTGGGGCAAGATACGGCGCGTCGGTCTCGACCATCACATGATCGAGGCCGACGATCCGCGCGGACTCGCGAATGCCTTCGTTTCCCTTGTATCCCACCGTTCCCGAAAGGCTCAGATACCACCCCTGCTCACGCGCGATCCTGCCCATGTCGGCGTCGCCCGAATAACTGTGGAACACGGTGAACTCCGGGCTCCCATCCGCAAGCAGGGTCTCGACGACCTGCGCATGCGCGTCGCGGTCATGGATCTGCATCGGCAGGTCCAGCTCCTTGGCCAAGGCGATATGCTCCCGGAATGCCTCCCGCTGGATCTGCTCGGCGGCGGCTCCCGTGCGGAAAAGATCCATGCCCGTCTCCCCGATGGCGACGACGACGCCCGGATTCTCGACGCACAGCCGCCGAACCTCCTCGAAGGCCTCGGAGAAGGTCAGGTCATGCCACGGCTTATACGAGATCGGAAGCCCGTCCGGCCCCGGAACTCCGTGGTGTCCATGCAGAACCGCCTCATTGGGATGGATGGCGACGGCGGCGTGGACGACGCCCGGGTGGGAGAGAGCCATATCGACGGCCGTGCGAAGATTCGGATACTCGCATCCGACGTCGATGATCCCTTCCACCCCCACCGACCGCGCAAGGTCAAGCTGCTGGTCAATGCCGAGGACCTCCACGGGATCCTGCCCCCGCTCCAGGGCCTGACGACTCATCTCCCGCGAAAACGGAACGACCGAGGCCACATGGGTATGGTCGTCGACGACGTGGGAATCCTGCGGAAGCGGCTGGGGACGAGGAGCCCAACTGCGGTCACGATGATGGTGTCGGCTCATAGCCACCAGTCTATGGCCGACACTTGCGCTGGGTCACATTGGGTGGGCCATAAGACACACCCTCGTCACACCGTCATCGCATCATCGCGCATCGTCGGCGTCGGCGTCTCCTTCCTCCAAGCCGGTCCGGATAGCGGCGTACTGCGACTCGTAAAGGCGGTAATAGGCTCCCCTGCGTCGCAGAAGCTCCTCGTGCGTCCCCTTCTCCATGATCTGCCCATGATCGATGTAGCAGATCTGATCCGCATGTTCGATGGTCGAAAGCCTGTGCGCTATCACGAAGGAAGTCCTTCCCTTCAGAAGATGCGCTATTCCCGCCTGCAGCGCCTCCTCGGTATGGGTGTCGATGTTGCTGGTCGCCTCATCGAGAATGAGGATACGCGGATCGGCCAGTAGAACCCTCGCGAAGGAGATGAGCTGACGCTGGCCCGCCGACAGCGTCGATCCACGCTCTTCGACGGTGGTGTCATAGCCATTGGGAAGATCCATGATGAAATCATGCGCGTGAACGGCCTTGGCCGCCTCAACGATGTCCTCGTCGGTGGCGTCCAGACGGCCATAGCGGATGTTCTCCCTGACGTTCCCGGAGAAGATGAACGTGTCCTGCAGCATCACTCCCATCTGGCGGCGCAGGGACGACAGCGTGACGTCCCGCACGTCGTAGCCGTCGATGAGGACCGACCCCTCGGTGACATCGTAGAATCGCGACAACAGGCCGACGATGGTCGTTTTGCCCGCTCCCGTCGGTCCGACCAATGCCACCGTCTCCCCCGGACGCACATGGAGGTCGACAAGGTTGAGGATGTTGCGCCCATCGGGCTCATAGCGGAACACCACATCGTTGATGTCTACCGCACCTCGGATCGTCGGGAGGTCGGGCGCATGCGGAGCGTCGACTATTTCGGGCCGGACGTCCAGCGTCTCGAATATCCGTTCAAGATAGGCGGAGCAGGTGATGAGCTGGTTGTAGAAGTTGCCCATGTCGATGACGGGACTCCAGAAATTGTTCGCGTATCCCACAAAGGCGATGAGGACGCCGGTGCTCACGGCGACTCCCCCCACTCCCATGATGCCGACGTAGTACAGCAGCGCGATGGTCATGGTGGCGATGGACTGCACTCCCGGCCACATGAGGAACTGGATGTGCACCGCGCGCATCCACGCAGACCGGACCTCGCCCTGCTGCTCCTGGAAGGCCTCGAACTGCTCACGCTCCCGCGCGAAGGTCTGTGTGGTTTTGACCCCCGCGATCGACTCATGGATGTACGCGTTGAGGTTGCTCTGCTTGTTCGACAGACGTTGGTAGGCCTTGCGCTGGAAGGTCTGGAGAACCCTCACCCACAGAACGAGCAGGGGGAAGAGCAGCAGGCTCCATAGCGTCAGGCGCCAGTCAAGCGCGAACATAACCACCAGCGTGATGATGAAGGTGAAGACATCCGAGATGACGTTGATCAGACCCGAGGACAGCGTATCCGACAAGGTATTCACATAGTTGACGACACGTATGAGGATCTTTCCGTGAGGCCGCGAATCGAAATAGCTGAACGGAAGCGTCTGGATATGGGTGAACAGGTCCCGCCGCATGTCCTTGAGCATCAGCTGCCCCACGCGGGTTATCTCGATGGTCCGATACCTCAGCCCGAATTCATAGAGGATTATCAGCACCGCGAGGACCACGGACAGGAAAATCAGCTGGCGCACATCCTTGTGGGGGATGGCGCTGTCGATCATGATCTTCGTCACGTAGGGAACCGCGACGAGGATGAAGCTCATGAGAATCACCACGACAAGGATCTTCGCCACGCGTCCTTTGTATGGCCTCAGATATCGGACGACACGTCTGAGGTCCTTCGTGTTGATCCTCTCCTCGAGATCCTCGTCCTCGCGGTATGTGTTGCGTTTTGCCATATGCGTTCCCCTATCGTCCGAATCCTTGCGGCTGTCCGGACTCCAATCCCAGCTGCCTGCGGTATATCTCCCAGTACCGTCCGTGCGCGGACACCAGTTGGGAGTGCGTGCCCCGCTCCACGATCCTTCCGTGCTCGATCACAAGAATCAGATCAGCGTCCTTAACCGAGGAGATGCGGTGCGCGATGGTGATGATCGTTTTGGATCCCTCCATTCCGCGCAGATGGGTCTGGATCTCCGCCTCCGTCTCCATGTCCACGGCCGACGTCGTGTCGTCCATGACGAGAATGGCCGGATCATCTGCAAGAGCGCGCGCCAGACTCAGACGCTGCTTCTGCCCGCCCGACAGTCCCACTCCGCGTTCTCCAACAACGGTGTCATATCCTTCGGGAAGGGATTGTATGAAACCATCGGCCCCCGCCATACGGGCCATGTGCCGGATGAAGCTGTCATCACGCCCGGGTCCGGCCCCGAACCCGATGTTTCCTCCAATGGTGTCGGAGAACAGGAATGTGTCCTGCGCGACGATGCACACCTGGCTGCGTAGCGTGGACAAAGGCCAGTCACGCACATCGATGCCGTCGATGAGAACATGCCCGACAGTGGGATCGTAAAACCGGGAGATCAGACTGACCAGCGTGGATTTCCCCGAACCCGTCTCGCCGAGTATGCCCAGCTTCGACCCCGCTTGGACGATGAAGTCGATGTCCTTGAGGATGGGCACGTCCGGATCGTCGGGAAAAGCGAAGCTCACGTGGTCGAAGCGGATCTCTCCGCTCATGTGGTTGGCCACGCGTTCCCGTTGCTCATCACCGGTTACCTTGGCCTGAACGATGACGGCGTGCCGGACCTCCTTCTCGGCATCGGGACGCTCGACGATTCGCGGACGCGCGGTGAGCAGACGGCGGATCTTAACGCAGCTGGCGTTGAAGCGCTGCCAATCGTTTATCAGCCAGCCGAACTGGCGGACCGGCCCATCCAGCATCCACAGGAAGCTGCTGAAGCTCACAAGATTGCCCAGCGTCATCGAACCATGAATCACCAGGTAGCCGCCGAAACCCAAGGTTATGAGCTGCAGGGAGAAGCCAAGGCCATCCAGCCAGGGCATGTACCGCCTGCTGTTGCGCGCCAGTGCCATATTGCGGTCCATGTAGTCGTCGTTGAAGCCGTCGAATTTTTCCGTCTCATACGACTCACGCACGAAGGCCTTGACGACCCTGTTCCCCTCGATGTTCTCCTCGACCATGGAGTTCAGTCCGGCGAGCGAGTTGCGAACCTCGAGGAACAACGGACGCGCGTGTTTCGCCAATTGCCTCGTCAGAGCGAACAACGGGGGGATCACGCAGGCCAGGGCGAGCGCCAGACGCCAATCGATGACGGACATCACACACAACGCGCCAACGACCATCACAACGGCGTCGGCCATCTGATAGGTGACCCAGCTGAGGAAATGGCGTATGGCATCCGTGTCCGACGTCATGCGGCTCATGATGTCGCCGGTGCGCGTGTGGTTGAAATACGTGAAATCGAGCTCGTGCAACTTCTCATACTCGTCGCTGACAAGACGATAGATGGAGTTCTGACCGAAACGCTCCATCCAGAGCTGGTATCCGTATCGGGACACGACCCTCACCAGCGTGAGGACCACCATTAGCAGGCACAGGCGAACAAGACGGTCCGTATGCCCCTGGGTGATGACTTGGTCGACAATCATTCCGGCGATCAAAGGAGTCATCAGCGCCATGGCGTTGTTCATGGCGAACAGGACGAAGGATCCCGCGATCTTGGGAAGGTCGGGGCGGCAATATGGCAGAATCCACATCAGATTCCCAGATTTGACGTTTCTTGTAGGGTCGACGTACATCAGACGCATCCTCGCATTCCCTCGCTGGACCCTGGACCGAGCGGGTGGCGCGAGACCGTCCGCTCACGGGATGCCATCGTGTGTCACCCCCGCAGGGCAACCACCATGACAGGTGGGGACGACGGAAACCCTGTGGATGCCCCACCGGCGAGTCGCGCCCAGATTCTCTCCCGGATGGCGTCAGACTGCGTATCCCGCGCCAGCTTCCAGTAAGCCGCCACGACATAGATGGGGGTGAAAAGGAAAAGAAAAGGAAAACCCGGCGGGGGGAAACCGCCGGGTCAGAGAAGAGAGAAGAAGGGTTCAGTTATGGGGTCCGGTCAGGGAACCTCGTCATTGGCTTTCGCTTCCGACATGTTTGATATAACCAGACGAGTCTTGGAGCGCCACTATCACAACCTGAAAGTATTCTGTGAGTTTGCGCGCGAATCCTTCTCGCCCGTTCTACTCGCCGTCATCGGAATGAAGCCGGGCCTTCGCCTCCTCGAAGCGCTTGCGCTCGCCCGCCTTGCGTTGGGCGAGCTCCACGCCGAAGCGCTCCAGCTCCTCCTCGACCGCCTCAGTCGGAATCTTCGCGAATATCGGCGACGGCGCCGGAACCGGGGCTCCCGTGTTAAGAGGCTCGCTCGCCCACGGATGCACGGTGCGGCCCAGCTCATAATCACCGGTGATGATGGGGTAGTGGAATCCGGGTTTGTCAAGATCCTCCACCTCCTCGAGCCGTGGCAACGGCGAGAACACTCCCGTGCCCCCCAACGCCTCCCAAACCTTCTGCGCGGAATGGGGAAGGAACGGGGCAAGAAGATGGTTCGCATCGGACACCGCTTGGGCGGCGACGTGAAGCACCGTCCCCAGACGCGCCTGATCATCCTTGATCTTCCAAGGCTCGGTTGCGGAGATGTATTTGTTGATGTCCCCCACCACACGCATGGATTCCGACAAGGCGGCCTTCTGATGATGGCGCTCGATCAGCCCTCCCACAACATCGAAGGCCGCGGCGGTCTGCTCCAGCAGAGCACGGTCCTCGGTGGTCATGGAATCCTCGTCCAACGGGGGGATCGAGCCGAAGTTGCGGTTGATGAGATTGGCCACGCGGTTGACCAGATTGCCCCAGCTGGCCGCCAACTCCTCGTTGTTATGGCGCACGAACTCCGACCAGGTGAAGTCGGAATCCGAGCTTTCGGGGCCCGCGATGGAGATGTAGTAGCGGACCGCATCCACGGGATAGCGGGCGAGGATGTCCTTGACGTAGATGACTATGCCCCGGGATGAGCTGAACTTCTTCCCCTCCATCGTCATGAACTCGGACGCGACGACCTGCTCGGGCAGATTCAACGGGCCCAGCTTCCCTGTGTCTCCACCCTTCGAGCCCATGCCGTTGTAGGCGAGGATCTCCGACGGCCAGATCTGCGAATGGAAGGTGATGTTGTCCTTGCCCATGAAATAGTAGCCGGGGGTCTCGGGATCATTCCACCACGCCCTCCAAGCGTCAGGGTCTCCGGAACGGCGGGCCCACTCGATCGACGCCGACAGATACCCGATCACCGCGTCGAACCATACGTACAGCTTTTTGTTGGGATTGTCAATCCATCCAGCGACCGGAACAGGAATTCCCCAATCGATGTCTCGTGTGATGGCGCGGGGCCGCACCTCGCGGAAAAGGCCAAGCGAGAAATTGATCACGTTGGTGCGCCAGTCCTCGCGGGTTTTGAGCCAGGCCAGATTGGCGTCCACAAGCGCGGGGAGGTCGAGGAAGAAATGCTCCGTCTCCTCGAACCGAGGTGTCTCTCCATTTATCTTGCTGACTGGGTTGATCAGCTCATCGGGATCAAGCTCGTTGCCGCAGTTGTCGCATTGGTCGCCACGGGCCCCTTCGGCTCCGCAGATCGGGCAGGTTCCCTCGATGTACCTGTCGGGAAGGGTGCGGCCCGTCGACGGAGATATGGCGACCTTCTGCGTGCCTTTATAGATGTATCCGTTTGCGAGGCACTGCGTGAACAGCTCCTGAACGACCTTCTCATGATTGCCGGTGGTCGTTCGGGTGAAAAGATCGTAGCTCAGCCCAAGGTCGCATAGATCCTTGGCGATCACCCGGTTATACCGATCCGCCAGCTGTTGCGCGGTCAGCCCCTCCTTCTCCGCCTCCACCAGGATGGGCGTTCCATGCTCATCGGTTCCGGACACCATCAGGACCTGATTGCCCTTCATGCGCTCATAGCGGGCGTAGACATCGGACGGGACTCCGAATCCTGCGACGTGTCCAATATGACGGGGTCCATTGGCATAAGGCCATGCGACGTTCACGAGAATATGACTCATAACCCTTGATTATTAGCCCCGTTCGGGACAGACCGAAGACAAAGGTGCGCGGCGGGGGCCGCATGCGCCCATCCACAAATCCCCAATCGGCGGTCGCCACGATGAGTGTAACGGCACGCGGTCTAGCCTCACCCCTATGACCAGACCCTCAACCTCCCCCCATCCATCACGTCCCACGTCCTCCTGCGCCCTCGTCCAACCGGGACAGGGAAGACGACCAGAACGACAACAGGAGGGCCGCCCCGACGGAATCCGCATAATCGGACATAGCACCCGACACTCCGGGACAGCGACGGCACGACGGACTCGCGTCCCTCTGATATTCGCCTCGTCGGCACTGCCCGGGCCACTGAGCATGCGCCACCTCACCTCGCGCGGAATCATGCGATGCCTCGACCACGCGACCGCCTACCATCTTGATCACACACGCACGTTAACGGGCCGGGGAGCGCTGGTTTCGACCATGATTCCCAACGACGCCGCGGCCTGCATGACGCTCGCCGCCTGGATCTGGATCGGAGGAGATTTTCCCCCGACCATCGACCTGCTGACCGACATGCATTTCCGCAGTCGGATTCATGGCAGACGCGTGAGGGTGTTCAACCGGAAGGCGCCGGCATCGCAGAAAATCATGATCACCGGCCGTGAGGTGACTTCGCCCGCGCGCACGGCGTGTGACATCACTCTGCTTCCCGACCTCGAATTCGAGGATTTCGGGGGAACCGCACGCGTTCGCGAACTCATGGAGCATTACGACGTGGGCGTGGACGACTGTCTGCGCATTCTTGACGACAATCGGTATTGGCCAAACAGAGTCGCCTCGCGCCGCCGCCTGGAGAGTCTTGGCGGAGCTTCGGTCTCCGTGATCGTGTGATATGCGGCACGCGAAAAAAACGACCGCGCCAGCGGCGCCTCGGCTACGGTTGCGACGGCTGAGGGGTTCTCCCGCCGCCTGCGGCACTGGGGCCAGTCACTCCGGCAACGGGAATCGTCTCCACCCGCCGAAGCCTCCAATCACACCGAACGCGTCAGTGGCATGCGACCCCGAGACAAATCCACAACTGCTGTGGGAGATCGCGCGGGAACGACCCGACCTACGACGATGGATCGTGGCCAATCCGAAAGTCGACCCGCATCTGGTCGAGTACATAGCCCAAAACGGTGGGCCGGGAGTCGTCGAAGCCGTCACCGCGCTCCTCGACGCTCTGGATGCCGACGACCAATGACGGCAGCCTCAGCCACGCATCGCAAGAATCGCGGAATACACCTGTTTCCGACTCATCAGCGATCCGTCCGGCAACGGATGCTCCTCGACCACGCGCGCGATCGCGTCCTTGACACGCATGTCGTCCCTCTTCGACAGCTCCATGGCCAGCCGTGCCATCCCCTCCACATCCAGGACGGATTCAGTGGCGTCCGCCGCCTCCCGGCCGGAAGCCCCCGCGACGACGACAACCATTTCCCCGCGCGGAGGATCATCCTGAACCGTCTGGCGAATCACGCCGATGGTCCCACGGCGAACCTCCTCGTAGTCCTTCGTCAATTCGCGGCACAGGGCCATGGCACGATCCGGGCCGAACTCCTCAAACAGGTCGTCCATGGCATCCGCGATGCGATGGGGCGTCTCGTAGAACACCATGGTTCGCGTCTCCGCGCGAAGGGATCGCAGATGCCGTACCCTCTCACCATGCCGGCGGGGAAGAAAACCCTCATAGCAAAAACGGTCCGTCGGAAGCCCCGACAGCGTCAAGGCATCGAGCACCGCGCTTGGGCCGGGCGCGCAGGTGAGCGGCAGTCCCCGGTCTATCGCGCCCCGGGCGATGGCGGTTCCGGGGTCGTTGATCATCGGCATTCCCGCGTCCGACACGACCACGACGGTGGCCCCCCTCTCGACCTCGTCAAGAAGGCCGGCGCTCAGGGACCTTTCGTTGTGGTCGTGATAGGCGATGACACGACCGCCGACGCGCACACCCAGACGCCGGGCCAGATCGTACAACCGCCGAGTGTCCTCCGCGGCCACGATGTCGGCATGCCTGAGAAGATCGATCAACCGCGCCGAGGCGTCCTCGACATTCCCTATCGGGGTCGCGGCGAGAACCACGCGGCCGACCCGCTCCCCATCATCGGGTGAGGCGGGGCGCGCCGCATCGGACGGTGATCGCGGCTCTTCAACTTGAGGGGTTTGCGAAGTAACCGAGGAGACGGATGTCATACCTATCAGTATCCCCTACTCTTGGGTATGTGCCATCATCAATGTCCAATCCCGCGCGAAATAAGGCGTCCCCCGCTCTGAGGGGAGCATATGCCTGGCGACGTCCACTCCTCTCATGGACACTCACGCTGCTTATGGCGCTGTTCGGAGGCGTCCTGCGGTTTTTCAGGCTTGGCAAGCCCCGCGCCGTGGTGTTCGACGAGACGTACTACGTCAAGGACGCCTGGACGATGCTTATGACAGGAGAGGCCCGCGACTGGCCTGAAAACGTGCAGGTGAACGGTGTGGACACATCGGTCAACACCCTTTTCGCCGCCGGCGACACCAACCACTGGCTTGCGTCCGCCGAGTACGTCGTCCATCCTCCGCTGGGCAAATGGTTGATAGCCGTGGGATTGAAGCTTTTCGGCGGAGCGGGAAACATCGCCGCATGGAGGGTCAGCGTCGCCGTGGCGGGGACCATCGCGATAATTCTGATGATTCGCGTCGCGTTGAGGATGTTCCACAACCTCCCGATCGCTATGCTTGCCGGGTTCCTCATGTCGGTCGACGGAGTGGGAATCGTGATGAGCCGCACCGGCCTTCTGGACAACTTCATCATGGTGTTCGCGCTTGGCGCCTTCCTTATGCTGCTCATCCACCGTGACTGGGCCATCAAACGCCTTCGGAAACGCTTCGAAATCGATTCGTCCCTCAGGTCCGCCCGCTGGATCGTCGTGGGGCATGGTCGTGCCACCCGCCTCGTGCTCGATTCGCCAGGCCCCATGATCGCGTTCTCCTGGTGGAGGGCCGGCGCGGCGATTCTTCTCGGACTCGCGACCGGCGTCAAATGGTCCGGGATCTATTTCTTCGCCGCCTTCTGCGTCATCAGCGTCCTTTGGGACGCCTGGCTGAGGCGGCAGGTGGGATACCGCTTCTGGCTGGCATCGGGAATCTTCCGCGATGGAATTCCAGCCGCGCTGTACATGCTCCCCCTCTATGGGCTGACGTATCTCGCCGACTGGGAGAACTGGTTCATCCATCCCGACTCGTACATGCACAACTGGGCCGCCAACAATCCCGGCCAAGGAGTGACCTGGCTTCCGGAGAGTCTCCGGTCGTTCGTGGAGTACCACGTCGAGATGTGGAAGTTCCACACCACTCTTGATGTTCCCCACGCGTATCGGGCCAACCCTCTGACATGGCCTTTGCAGATCCGCCCCACAAGCTTCTACTGGGAGTGGATCGACGGTCATCCCGGTCTGTGCTCGCTCAACACCTCGCAACGATGTGTGGCGGCCGTGACGTCACTGGGCAATCCTCTGATCTGGTGGCTGGGATCCGCGTGCGTCATCGCCGGAATCATCATCGCGATCAAGCATCGCGGGGACTGGCGCATTGGCGCCGTCGTTATCGGATTCATCGGAGGATGGCTCCCCTGGGCCCAATATCTCAACAGAACGACATTCACGTTCTACTCCATCGTCATACTTCCCTGGATCATCCTCGGAATCTGTTTCGTGGCCAACGAGGTGCGTGAACGTGCGAGCGCCCTGACGTGGAGGCTCACCCTGGCGGTGACGGTGGGAGCCATCGCGCTCGTCTCCCTGTTCTTCTACCCCATCTGGACGGGGATGCCCGTCCCGTACGAATTCTGGCTAAGCCACATGTGGCTCGATTCCTGGATATAGCCCCCCAACCTACTTGGATGACCCATCGGCCTCCCTGGAGGTCAGGAGGCCATACCGGCACAGGCACTCATCGGGATTCCCCAGCCGTTCCGCCGGATCCAGGAAACCCTTCCAACCGTCATCGGGGAAAAGCTCCTCCGAAAAGGCGAGCCATTCCTCCGTCAGATTCGCCGACGAATCGGACAGCCACCGCAGCTGAAGACCATCCATCGCGCTCATGGACAGCGTCCAAAGGTGGTGGAACCGATTGGGGTCCGCCAGATACTTCTTGGGCAGGATCCAGTTCATGGAGGATATCTGGGACCAGAACCTCTGATTCCTCCCGATGAAATACTCATGCGCCGGATGCTCCGGACTGAGCGCCTCGGCGTTGAGGATGGAGAAAAGCTTCACCATCTCGGGCCTGTTGATGTTGAGCATAACGTTGTCCAGACAGAAGCGCGGGAAATAGTAGAAGACCTTCCCCTCCCCGTCCTCTCCTCTGGCGTGGCCATAGATGTACTCGTCCGCCTGGGCCGAATCGTACATCTGCTCGATCACCATCCGCAGAAGATCGTTCTTCGTTCGGATGTAGTGGTACAAGGCCGATTCCGTGATCCCGATCTCGTCGGCGACGTCCTGAAGGGACATGCCCCAGAAACCTTTCGCAGCGATGACCTTCGCGGCCACCGACACTATCTGGTTGCGCCGCTCGTCCTGTCCCATCCTCTTGCGCCGCACCACATCTCGCGACTCGAAGGAGCGTACCTCGTGCTCCTGGGATTCTCCTGGCTCGCATACGTGAAATCGCTGTTGTTCCTCAGAGCGTTCTCCCGCGTGGGCGACCAGCGGGAAAACGAGGACCGCAGCCATGATTACTCGCTCCCCCAAGGAACGCTATAGAGCTGGATAGACCCCCCGCAAACCCCACCAACCCCCCGTCCGAGTATGGTTGAAACATCGTCTCAACCCACATAAGACAACCGCTACACACCAAAGCAGGGAGGGCCATGCGCATCATCGATTTCCTCATCGGACTCATGAAGGATCCCCGAACGGCCATCGCCACATGGATCACGATGGGAGTGGCACCCACGCTGGGCTTCATCTTCCTCATCGTCTTCGTCGAGACGGGGGTCGTGTTCTTCCCCTTCCTCCCGGGTGATTCCCTGCTCTTCGCCGCGGGGTTCTTCGCCGCGCCCGACGCGACGACGGGAACGTCCGCGCTTCCCCTCACCGCCTTGCTGCCGGTGGTATGGATTGCCCCGATCGTGGGGGATCAGTGCAACTATGTGATCGGACGTTTCTTCGGCAGGCGCATCATCGACTCCGGCAAAGTCAAGGCCATGACCCCCGAGCGCATCGCCAAAACCGAGGCGATGATCAACAAATGGGGCCCCCTGGCGGTTTTCCTCGGTCGATTCTTCCCCTTCATCCGCACCTTCATGCCCTTCATATCCGGCATCTCGGGAATGCGGTGGCGTCGTTTCACGCCGTTCTCCGTCCTCGGCGGGCTGACATGGTCGACGCTGTTCACTCTGCTGGGCTACTTCTTCGGCGGAATCCCGGTCGTGCAGGATAATTTCGAACTCGTCATCGTGGCCATTCTGCTGATCTCGCTGACGCCGACCTTCATCGGTCTGTGGAAGGCGCACTCGTCATCGAAACCCTCGCATACGGAATCCGCTTCGGAATAGATGACGCCACGGGAGTCTCGGATACGAAGGCGCCAATACCGGTGAAACTACGGCAACCGCGGAATCCCGGCACGGATACCGGCTTGGCGTAAACGTCGTTGCCGTCCGCGCGTCCCGACACCATTCCTGCCACACTGAGATTGCGCTTGGCGACGGGTTGTATTACAGTATCGAGAGTTGTCCGCAAGGACAATGGGGCTGTAGCTCAGTTGGTAGAGCGCTTCGTTCGCATCGAAGAGGTCGTGGTTTCGATTACCATCAGCTCCACCTGAAGGTCGTTGTTCAAACCAGCGGCCAGATCGGTTCGATTCCCTTGAGCTTTGCTCTTTAGCTTCAGCATCTTTCCAGTATCTTTGATCTTTCCAATCGTCAGTGCGTCGTCCACGAATCGCGCGCCCTCGACGTCATCATGGTGTCGCGTGAACCGTTCATCACACTCACATGCATATGCGCCAGACCGAGCGCACAACCGCGCAGGCCGTCGTCAGGAATAACGCCGATAAAGCTTCCTGGGGAATCGGGGACGACAAAGCGAATATGGTTCTACAATCTCTACAGTTACAGCTTCACGGAAGGAGCATGGATATGACGGTTCTCGTCACCGGAGCTACCGGCGGGTTCGGCGGATACGCCATCAACGCGTTGGAGTCCCTTATTCCCTTGGATGAGATCATTGGTCTGGCTCGCAGCGAGAAGAAAGCCGCGCGTCTCGAAGCGCAAGGCGTCGCCACCCGCATCGGGGACTATGCGGATCCCGACTCACTCGACAGAGCCTTCGCCGGCGTCGACCGTCTCCTGTTCGTCTCAGGGGCACCCGGCGCACCCGGCGAACGCGAGCGTCAGCACGCAAACGTCGTCGATGCCGCGAAGAAGACGGGAGTGAAGTTCATCGCCTATACCAGCTTCGCGCAGGCGACCGCCGTGAACAACATGCTGTCGGCGGACCATGTCGCCACGGAGAAGCGAATCGAGGAATCCGGAATCGACCATACCTTCCTGCGCAACAACTGGTATCTCGAGAACGAATTGACGCTCATCGACGTGGCCAAGCGCACAGGGAAACTACCCTATGCAGCCGGAGACGCGACGATCGGATGGGCGTTGAAAAGCGAGTATGCCCGTGCCGCCGCCATCATCGTCAGCGGGACGACACGTACACCGAAAATCCTTGAGCTGTCCGGCGCCGCACGGTCATACGCGGATCTCTCCGCGGCCCTGGGACGCATTCTGGGCGCGCCCATCAAACCTCTGCCGCTCACAACGGAGGATTTCACCCGCACTCTGGAGGATGCGGGGCTGCCCGAGGGCGCCGCTTCCGGGCTCGCAGGTGTGCAGAAGCTCATCGCGCACGGCGACCTCGAAGTGCTGTCGAGCGATTTCGAGAAGACGCTGGGGCATCCGTTGACGCCTCTCGACGAGGCGTTGCGCACCATCCTCAAACAGGCATAAGCAGATACGACGAAGACCGCCCAAGGATACGCACCTGGTCCATCGGCCATGCTACCGGCACAGACGACGCCGTATCAGCGCCTCGCAGGATTCCGCGGTTACCCCGTCATATCCATCCCATGAGGCGAACTGCTGACCATCGGAAGTGTCGACCTGCGTGTACCGCGTCTGCGCCACGGTGGTAGCACCCGATGCGACCGCCGACAACAGTCCTGTCGGGGAATCCTCCACGGCAAGGAGTCTGGCCATCGCATCCGCATCGGCGCTCCCATCAACCCCCACTATCCGCGCGGCGGCAAGATACGGAGCGGGATCGGGCTTCTTCGCCACATCGTCATCGCCGCACACGTATCCCGCGAAACTTCCGGCCGGAGCATGCGCGATGAGATTCACGGCCATATCCCTCGGAGAGGTCGTGACGAGAACCGAAGGGATTCCCGCGGCCGACAGCGATTCAAGAACGGCGAGGACGCCATCGATCCAGGGAACCCGCTCGAATTCGCGTCGGGCCACATGGGCGATCATCCTCCGGCCTATCTCATCCGCGTCCAGACGCGTTCCACGCTCGATCATCTTCCGGGCGACCTCGGGAACCGGAGTGCCCGAGCACTGCCACGCCATCTCCTTGTCCCAATCGCCTCCGGCGTCCTTGGCGATGATCAGTTCGGACTCATGCCAGTAGGGCTCGGAATCAATCAGCGTGCCGTCCATATCCCACAGCACCGCGGTCAAAGCACAAAAGCGATCGGTCATGTCCATCCTTCTCAGCCGGATCCTGCGTGACGCCACCCCAGATTAGCCCAAGGCACGGAGCTCAGCATCCCGCGGTCTCCGCTAACCCGCGGTGTCGGAATCATGCATCGCGACGATCATAACGGCGTCGCTCCCGTCGTCAGTCATCGCGATCAAGCAGGTCGATGTCATGCACGCCGTCCGTCTCGGCCACGGCGGTGATGAAGGCCTGCAGATCGCCCTTCCCGCTGACGCGAATGTCCACGCCGGCACCATCCCAATCGTCCCGATGGATGTCTCGCGTAGAGACGATGCGCGCGTCGAATCCCTGACCGTCGGCAAGAAGCAGCGTCTGGCGCAGGGCACCCCTGCCATCCTCGTACGTCAGACGCAGCAGATGATCCTGATCGCGCCGCAGGATCAGCGATGTCAGAGGCGCCACTGCGAAGACGACGAGGAAGTACAACGCCACGACAAGCGCCGCCGCGCCGATCATCCCCGCTCCGCAGGCCACGCCCACGGCCGCGGCCATCCAGACGGCGCTGGCGGTCGTCAGACCTCGCACGGTGTCGTTATTGAAGAAGATCACGCCGGCGCCGAGAAAGCCGATGCCGACGACCACCTGAGAGGCGATCCGCGAGGCGTCCCACGTCACGCCCGACCCCATCAGCGCGGGGATTCCCCGAATGGAGATCAGCGTGAACAGGCAACTGGCAAGACCCACGAGGATATGCGTACGGATTCCCGCGTCCTTCCGCCGCGCCTCACGTTCGAATCCGACCAGCCCGGTAAGCACCAAAGCCGCGGCGATATCGACCAGTTCGGCCGGAGTCACCATCCACGTCGTCATGGGCATCCCCCCGCTCTCCTACCTTAAAGAATAGACGCCTGAAGAACAGGCGAGCGAAAGGCGGGAGACGCGACGAACCTCTACCGGATGCGACGACCGCACGACCAGACGGACCGCACGCTCCAGTCCGCACGGTCCCGATGGTCTCCAGCCCGCCGTCACGGCCGAGGTCTGCGATGGGTCCGGGCACATTCGAACAGCCGGTCGGCGTCCACGTCACGGCCTCCGCGGGACGCTCACGCGCGCATGCCGCGGGACGAGAGGAGGACAGAGAGCGTTTCGGAGCCAGGCGGCGTCGGCGGAGACGCCGGCGAGCCGCGCCCATGAGTCCAGCTCCTCCGATGAGCAGCACGCCTACCGCGAGAAGAGCCATGGTCGCCTGCGAACCCGTCAGGGGAAGACCGGGGATGGCTTCCTTGGTGTTGGTCAGCGTCAGATCCATGCCGTCCGTCACGCCGGTCTTCACGGCTACGCCGTGGTACGTCGAATCCAGAACGTATCCGATGGGGGCCTTGGTCTCCTTGACGACGTAGCAGCGATAATCGGAGCCTTTGCCGGGATCATTCTGGGAGTCGGAGACGAACAGACCGGCGATGTCGGCCTTCCCATCGGAGTCGGACGTGAAGGTGTCACTGCCGCTGACTGGAATGGCCGTGCCGTTTGCAGCCGTGGCGGCATCTCCCGTCGTGCAGTCCGCGGCATACGGGTCCTTCGACTCAAACACCTGGAATTTCGCTCCAGACAGTGCAGAGCTCGAATCCCCGCTGTCAATCTTCTTGAGAACCAGATCTCCCCAGTTCTGGGTGACGGAGTTCGATGGGGTGCTTGGCGTAGTGCCCGGATTAGTCGGATCAGTCGGAGGCTCCATCGGGGTCGTCGGAGGCTCCGCTGCGGTCTCGGTCGTCGACCCGAAGTACGCCGTGTTCTTAATGGCTCCGTCGCCCAAACTATTCACCGTGCCGCTGAACGTCACGACGACCTTCTTGCCTGCGTTGTTCTTCAGCCACGACAAACCATCCTGCGTGAACTGCATGGTCACAAGATTTGACGTCTTATCGACCGAGGTCACGTAGTAGCCGGAATCCAACGCCTTACCGTCAACAGTGACGGATGACACGTCATCGTCCGTCAGACGGGAATCCATGGGATCCTGGACCCAGAATCCCGAGAACTGCCTTGCATCCGCGATCGCGGGCACTGTCACCGTCGTCGGGAACGACGCCGTGGATCCCAAGCCCAGGCTGCTCTGCACCGTCACGGTCTTGCTGATGGAGGCCACGCCGTTCTTCGGATAGACGTTGACGTCATACAGCCATCCGTTCGTTGCGTCGCTGCCTTCCGTGTCCGGATAAGGCACCGTGACAATGAACGGCTCCGCCTTGTCCACCACGGTGCTTGATGCCGTGTTCGTGGTCGACACCTCGCACACCAGATACGCCTTTGCACCCGTGCCCGTGTCAATCGTCGCCTTCCCGTCCGAATCCGTCGCGGACGACACGATCGGGTCACCCAGGGTCTGACCGGTCAGGGTCGGCGTCCCCGTCAGCGTCGTTCCGGAATAGGAGACTCCATCGCATGCCGTGCCATCGGCAATGGACGCCACAGGGCTGCTCGTCCAGCCGTTCACTGTCGTCCATCCCGAATTGGTCGCGAGATCGACCGACGTGATTGGATATGCGGCGAAGACGACGCCGACCAGACCCTTGAAATTCTTGGGCGCCGTGCCGGATGCCGTTCCCGAATCGGAATCCCCCTGCTGCTCTCCCTTATGAATGATGATCGAACCCGACTGGCTCTCATCGATGTTCCCGTAATGCGCAGTGGACGTATCGGCGGTGGCCGTGGTGGCGGTGAGACCTCCCGCCAGTAGACAGGCGGCGACGACGGCTGCGGCTGCCATGCCGGCCGACCTGCGGACGTGTTCCCTCATGGTTATTCCTTCCTCTTCTTGTTCTTCGCTGACGTGTTCATAAATTGCGGGTTCGTACACGTTGTCCGAGGTCGACCCGCGGATGACCGTCATGCGGCCGCCCCTTCCCCGGAATCGCCCGGTCGATGGATATGGGGAAGAGAGAATCCGACTCCGGTGCGGGAGCGCTTCCACAGCAGAAGTCCGACCGCCAGAGCTCCCAGCACGAAGACGGAACCGATGACGCGGAAGACCCATGTGCCGATTCCGCCGGTGAGAGGCAGCGTGGGGATTGACGTCTTGGCATTCGGGATCGAAGTCGTGGACGTGGTGCCGCCGTCTACCGTGAGCGTCGGCGTCAGGGACTCGCCGGAAATCGTGAAGCCATAGGTTGTCCCATCCTTCACGTATCCCGCAGGGGCGGTCTTTTCCGTGAGCTTGTAGTGTCCCCATCTGAGTCCGATAAGGCGAAATGCTCCGGGGATCGAATCGGAATCGTCGTAGTCACCGGTTGTGCATGAATCCGACGTGCAGTCGGTGATTCCATCGGTTCCGCTCACAGTGGAGTAGGTGACGCTGTCACCACTGCTGCTGTACTGCAACTCCCAGGTCGATCCGGAAAGCTTCGTGCCCGTCGAAGCCGAATCGGCCTTATCCCATGAGATGGTTCCAGATTGGGAGGCGTTGGTGAAGGTGCACGTGACGGCGGCGCCGTCGACGACGGTGACTTTGTCATTCTCGTCGACGGCAACGGACGAGGAATCATTCTCGTCCGAACAGCTTAGGCCAGCTTGCTCATAGCCGCTGCCCTTTGTTGTGTCGTTCGGGGATTCGCTCAGATCGTACGACCCCGGTGCTGCGAGTACGTAGGAAGACGTACCTGTCAACGTTGAATTCGTTGAGGAATCCGATGGATCGTTCTGCGTAAACTCGTACTTTGCGGGATCGTCCGATGCGGATGCGGCGGCGAGCGTCCAGTCGCTGGGTTTGAGCGTTCCGCCGTTGGTGTTGTCCACCGTTTTCGTGAGCTTGAGCTTGGTGAGGTTGAGGGTATAGTCACCGACCTCTCCACCGTCCGTAGTGACGCCAGCGGGTGCCAGTTCACCATTCTCGTAGGCGCTTTTCGTGACAATTCTGACGCGCATGAACATGCGGGAGGGATGGCCTGTGGCGACGGCATCGCCGACGCTGCTGCCAATGGGAACGGTCCACTTCAGCGTCGCCGTAACGCCGGAACATTGAGACGCATTGCTCTCTTCGTCAGTGTCGACCGTCCCGGATGAATCGGCGAATTCCCCGTTCTGGTTCCAATCGATCCATCCCCGGACATAGGCTCCGGTACCGTCCGTCGTGCAGCTCACCGTCTGGGTGTAGGTCTTCCCGTCGGCGGAGTATCCACCGCTGACCAGGCCATTATCATTGGGCAGCCCATCCTCATCGTCCCCGTCACCCGTTGCATCGTCGGAATACTGGTCACCGCCGTCGCTGTCAACCGTGGTGCCCAGCCGAGGCTCCGGCTCACCGGATATCGCCTTGTTATCGGCTTCGGCCGCCGCCGACAGATTATAGGAATCGCCGCCGCCTGCGGTGGCATCGCTCGTCTTCGTGATGTCAGCGCCGATTCCGCCACCGCTCCACGTGGGTTGGAGCACGGACCCGGCTTCGCCATAGGACCCTGGGGCGTCACCAAAGTCAGTGCCGAGAACCACGCCCAGCGCCACAGCCGTTTGTCCCGCGCCGTAGAGATGAACAAAAGCGGATACCGTCGAACCGGAATGCTGCAGGAAGAGCACCGACGACGGGCCGCCAAAGCTAGGTGCCATGGCCGTATCCGGATCGCCGACATCAGCCTTCCATGCGGCGTTCGGATTTTTTCGCCGCCGCGGATTGATCGCATTGAAGTCCATTGGACCTGAAACGAATCCCGGAATGCGTGACGCCTCCGACGGCGTCGGAATAGGGATAGTCTGCGACTGAGGACGAGCTCGTGCACGAACGGGCGCTGTCCAGAAGCCTCCAGGTGTAGCTTCCGTTGTCCTTTTCAATAGGCGAGCCGAAGATGTACTCCTGGTGCTTACCGGAGTCCCAGTTGTTGGATTCAGCGTCCGCGAACACCAGTCCGGAAAGCCGTATGGGCGTCGGATTCCCGTTCACCTCGCGATAGGCACTGCACGAGAAGGTGAAATAGGCGTTCCCGTAATTCGTGTTGTTCTTCAGACCGGTTATGCCGGTCCCACGATAAAGATGGTTGAGTCCTCCGCTCCATGAATTTGTGCCCGTCTCGAATGACGCGACCGAATCATTGTTCGCCGCATCACTATGCGCATATGAGCATGTGATGTAGTTGCCGCCTCCCAACGACATCGTCACATCCTGAGATTCAGGCATCGTCCCCGTAGACCATGGAATCCACATGATGTTCGATCGATACGCCCCAACCCCCGCAGTGGCGTACACGGGGTCGACCGCGGTGGAGACATCCGCCGAAGCGGCGGGTGCCATGAAAGCCAATCCCAACGACAATACGAGCGCGCCCGCACGCAGGAACGCATCACGCGCCCGCACGCTGCGCCGAATATGAGAAGGAGGAGTCCCGTCCCCCACGCCCGACGATCCCGCCGAATTCCTCATACCGCTCTCCTTCAAAACCCGCCTCGAAGCGTCCACCAATTCCAAGAAGCACAAGCACGGTAATTCCTGCCTTCACGATCACGCGAGACACCGCACAGCCATCACCACACCTTGGAGTCGACCGACGAAGAACCCAGCTCATGGCTCATAGGACTCAGCTTTCCCACGGCCCTCCTTCCATGCACTTTCAACTTCCGACGCTAAAGGACGCATCGAGCTCCGGTTGCCTTCTCCTTGTTTTTCACCCGATCAATCACTCGGCATTCATCAGAACCGTCATATCCATCACACCTATGCCATGCTGTTCATCATCTATTCAGACGCGGATATCACCCTCCCAACCGGTGTTGCCTCATCGGAACAAGCCGACGATCCGGACTCCTCGCTTCCCCATATCACCGCATGAACTCCACGGTCCAGTTCACCGGGCAATCAGACGACCACCGGCGCGAATCCGACATCCTCTTCCTTTCCCTTCGAGCCCTCGGCCAAAGAGCGACATGAGAATCCAACGGCATGAGAATCCAACGCGGGGCCGGAACCGTCTTTACGACGATTCCGACCCCGCATCTTCTCGAGCTACCCCGCATCTTCTCGGGCTACGTAGATCTATTGCTCCGCGTCATCTCCTTTCCAGGAGATCTCCTCTCGGCTCAGCGCCCGACATGGCGTGCTCCGCGGTTCCGCATTCCGGTGAGTACAAGTCCCGCTGCAACGCACAGCAGCGCGACGATGATGAGACCGAACAGCGCGACTCCCGTCGAGGCCAACGCCGTGACCCGATGGGTCCATTCCGCTTCCGCCGTCTTCGACGTGGTCGCGCTTCCGTTGGATGAGCTTCCATGAGCCGGAGACGGTGGCGGAGCCGATCGGCTGGTCGTCTCCCACCGTGACCTGGGTCAGGTCGTCGCTGATCTCGTACCCCGAGGGTGCGGTGACCTCCTTCACCCAGTAGGTTCCCGCCGTATTCACCGTCGGCGCGACCCAGTCGCCGTTGGCGTTCTTCACCCGGAGGAACCCGTCCACGACGGCCACGTCATCGACGGCAACCGTGCTCTTGTCGGACTTCAGGATCTGGAACCTGGCGCTCTTGTCCGTGATCCGCTTCGTAAGGTCGGAG
>NZ_CASEXV010000045.1 GCF_949292005.1 uncultured Bifidobacterium sp.
CCAGTCCGGCCAGCGCCATCAGGGCGGGAGTCGCGGAGGGCGCGTACCCGCCCGCGGAGGTGAGCCAGCCCGAAACGTAGCTCCACCAGGAGAACAGGCCCGAGCTCCCTAGGAAAACGGCTCCGGCGACCAGCCATGGCCGCGGCGTGGACAGGAACCTGAACTGTCCCGCCAGTCCGGCGTCATGGATGGCTGCGAGATCGGGGATCCAGGCGATGGTGATGATGATCGTGGCGAACGCCCATGCCGCGAGAATGGCGAACGCGACCCTCCATGAGAGCGTCTCGCCCAGAAGCGTCCCCACGGGAACGCCGACCATGTTGGCTATGGTCTGTCCCGTCAGCACGGCGGACACCGCCGCCGCCTCGCGACCCGGCGTGGCGAGGCGCTTGGCGACGACGGAGGCCATACCGAAGAAGGCGCCATGCGGAAGCCCCGAGATGAGGCGGGCCGCGATGAGGACGGGATAATCGGGGGCGACCGCCGCCATGAGATTGCCCAGCACGATCAGCATCAGAAGGCCGAGTATGAGCCTTTTGGGGGGAACCGTGCGTCCGAAGACGAGGATCAGCGTGCCCAGGCATACTCCGATGGCGTAGGCGGAGATGAAGTGTCCGGCTGTGGGAATGCCCACATGCATGTCCGCCGCGGCGCGGGGAAGCACCCCCATCATCACGAACTCGGCGGCTCCGAGCGCGAACGCTCCCAATGCCAGAGCGGAGAGGCTTTTTCGCATGTTCTTCCCACAATCGTCCTCGGCGCGATGGCGGGATCGCGTCGCACGGCGGAGTCCCGGTGAAATGATAACGATGTAAAGACTCTCATGTCGGGGCGACGGATTCCTGGTCTACGGTGTGCCGATATGCGTTGCGTTCCGGTATACGTCCCATGTCCCGTCGTGCGTCCGCCGCCGCGCGCTGCGAGCCGTCGGTGAGAGTCATTCGCCGCCGCGCGCTGCGTGTGAGGATGCCGTCCGCGCGAATCGAAGGAATGGGCGTCGAAGGCCCGGTCGATCTCCTCGATGGTTCCATGGGATGATTGCGCGCCACGTCCCAATGCGGCGAATGCAGAGACCCCGCTGGTGATTCTGGTCGATTCCGGAGGTCCATTTCCTCTGCCGGATCGTGACCGCGAAACGTGTCGGTCTGAGTCGATGATCGGGAATTCCCGTGACGGTGATGCAGTCCGTTATCGCGTTCCTGCAGGTCGCGCTCGACGCCTTGCATCCCGTCGCTCCGGAACACGGCTGACTGCTGTTTATGGTGATCCGCATGAGGACCGTTCCGCGGGACGATAGCTTCTTTGACCGGATGCTGTGAGCCTGGGATGTCGTATTTGACAATGTGGCACACCGTAGTATCATCGGCAGTGTGGTACACGGGTGTATCACCAAGTGGCGATGAAGACGCTACACGGCAGGCCAATCGAATCCCGAGGTTTTCGGGTGCGGATAGGGCCGGGCCCACAGGGATTAAGGAGACAGTATGCGTGGAACGAGAAGAATCCTCGCCGCAGTCACGGCGGCAGCGTGCGCGGTTGGTCTTGCCGCCTGCGGAGGCAACGGCGGAAGCGAATCAAGTGCGTCCTCCAAGGAGGGGGCCACGGGACAGATCGTGTTCTGGGGATGGGATTCCGGGAATTCGATGAAGAGCATCATCGCGAAGTTTGAGAAGGCGAATCCCGGAATCACCGTGAAGTTCAACAACACCGGAACCGCGAACGATACATCCACGGCCCTGGCGAATGCCATCGCGGCGGGGAACGGGGCACCCGACGTCGTGATGCTCGAGGATCCCACCGTCACCCAGTTCGCCGTCACCAAGGGGCTTGTGGATCTCAGCTCCTTCGGCGCCGCGAAATACGAGGACGACTTCGCCGCGGGCCCGTGGAACAAGGTCCAATACTCCGGCAAGCCCTACGCCATGCCCATTGATTCGGGCCCCGAGATGTTCTTCTACAACAAGACGGTGTTCGACAAGGCCGGAGTGGACGCCAGCACCATCAAGACGTGGGACGACTATTATCAGGCCGCCAAGAAGATTCGTGC
>NZ_CASEXV010000046.1 GCF_949292005.1 uncultured Bifidobacterium sp.
GACCGGGAGACGTCCGGACGCCCGATCCTCTCGGTGGCATCCGTTCCACCTGCCGTTCCCGGCATGGTGTCGCCGCCATTCTCGCTGGCTTCATTGACGCCATTGACGTCGGCGTCCTGATCCTCGGGGTGCGGAGCGTTCAGCGCGCCCTGCCCGTCCTGTTCCTCGTTACGCTCATCGTCTCGCGGCTGCGAGGGTTGCCCATTCCAGCCGTTGCTATAGTCGTCGGCCATTGCTGCTCCTTAATCATCGGGACGGTGGCGGTCCGTCCGGAGTCGGAAAGCTCCCCGCCGCCGCTGTGCTACTCACAGAGTTAAGACATCAGCTCTGGATGTTTCCTGAACGTTCGTTGAAAGAATAAGTCGAGTTGCCGGCCAATACCCGCCATGCGTCCCCATGCTGACGCGTAACGGCACCCATGGCCCTACAGTATGCCCTATGAGAAGCGACTCCATGGCCCCCGGCACGCCTTCGACCACAGAATCTCCAACAGCCGGGCACGACGATGCCGGACCCCGCGCATTCCATTTCGAAACGACCACACGACTCGACGATTCCGCCGACGGAAAAGGACGCGGCGGAGCCCGCTATGGGCGCACCGGCGTCATCCACACGCCGCACGGTGACATTCACACACCGGCCTTCGTGCCGGTGGCCACCCAAGCGGCGATGAAATCGGTGCTCCCCGAGACCATGCGTGAATTAGGCGCCCAGTGCCTTTTGTCGAACGCCTTCCATCTTTTTGAACGTCCCGGAGAGGACATCATCGATGCCGCCGGAGGCCTCGGACGCTTCATGAACTGGAGCGGCCCCACATTCACGGATTCGGGAGGCTTCCAGGTGCTCTCGCTGGGAGCCGGGTTCAAGAAGACCCTCGCGATGGATGTGACCGGCATGAAATCGGACGACGTCATAGCCGAAGGCAAGGAGCGCCTGGCCTTCGTCGATGAGGATGGAGTGACCTTCAAATCCCCGCTCAACGGGTCAACGCACCGTTTCAGCGCCGAAATATCCATGGGAATCCAGCACAAAATCGGAGCGGACATCATGTTTGCCTTCGACGAGCTGACGACGCTGATGAACACCCGTGGGTATCAGGAGAGATCGGTCGAACGGACCTTCCGCTGGGCGAGAAGATGCGTGGCCGAACACCTGCGGCTGACGGAGGAAAGGTCGGACAAGCCGTATCAGGCGTTGTACGGCGTGGTTCAGGGAGCCAACTACGAGGATCTGCGCCGCCACGCGGCCGAACAAATCGCATCACTGGACTTCGATGGCGTCGGTATAGGAGGCGCTATCGAGAAGCGGCTCATCGGCGACACATGCGCCTGGATCGGCGACGCGATGCCCGAAAGCCGTCCCCGTCACGTTCTGGGAATCGCATCCGTCGACGACATCTTCGAATGTGTGGAGAATGGCGGCGACACCTTCGATTGCGTGGCCCCCGCGCGATGCGCGCGCAACGGGGCGATATACACCCGTGATGGGCGGTACAACGTCAAACGTTCGCGATTCCGCACGGACTTCGGTCCTCTGGAGGAGGGATGCGACTGTCACACGTGCACGCACTACACGCGGGCGTATGTGGCCCATCTCCTTCACGCGCGGGAGATCAACGGCTTCACCCTGGCGACGATCCACAATGAGCGCTTCTTCGTGAAGCTGCTGGACGACATCAGGAAGTCCATCGATGAAGGGCGTTTCGAGGAGTTTCGCGACGACACACTCTCACGCTTCTATGCCCACGCAGGCCGTGCATTCGTCGACTGACTCCGCCCGTCCGACCGGCCCACCATCGCAATCCGTCCGGAAGTCCCTCCTGGCATGCGCGGAATTCCCCACGCTACGACACTCCGTCTTGCCCCAAACCAGCGACAGTGGTAGCTTGATAGCTTGTCTGCGAGCGTGGCGGAATGGTAGACGCGCTGTCTTCAGGTGGCAGTGAGTGAATGCTCGTGGGGGTTCAACTCCCCCCGCTCGCACCAATTAAAGTCATGTATGAGGGTTTGAACTCACGCATGACTTTTTGTTTTATTTATGCAAAATTAAAAAGAGATACGCATTGATAAATGATAGGTATAAAGGGAGGGTTCTTATGGATGTATACATTCTATTATTTCCCGACTTTGAAACATTGGATGCTTTCGGACCGGTCGAAGTGTTGGGGCGTATCGAAGAATATAAGCTTCGTTATATTTCAGTTACGGGCGGAATCATTACAAGCAGACAGGGCGTGCGGGTATTAACTGAGAGTATTCAGAACGATGACGGTGATGGAATTCTATTGATACCTGGTGGGCAAGGTACACGATCTTTAGTGAATGATATGAAGTTTATTGAAAAGCTATCAGATATGGTTTTAAAGTCAAAATATTGTCTTACAGTCTGCACAGGTTCGGCCTTACTTGCAAAAACTGGCCTTTTAAATCATAAAAAGGCGACATCCAATAAAAAGGCCTTCGAATGGGTTAAATCAATCAACACGAATGTTTTATGGGTTGAAAAAGCCAGATGGGTTGTAGATGAAAAATACTACACATCTTCCGGGGTAACTGCCGGAATAGATATGGCATTGGGGTTTGTGTCCGAAAGATTCGGTTTAAATAAAGCACAAAAAACAGCTGAGCATATCGAATATGTCTGGAATCCCGACCCTAATAACGACCCATTCGCAGTATAATTATAACCGGAAACGCCATTCTTATTTGAATATTTGATTATATTGTTTAAAAAAGTGATAGTTCAAATCCTCATCTTTGAAATAAGATGATATCTAGTATTGACGTGGCTCGCACTAGCTTGAAGCTGGGCACAAATCGCGCTCCTCACTTTGTGGGGAGCGTTTTGTTTTGCACCCGCGCCGTAGGTCTGCATCTATTTTGACCTAATGAAACAGTACAGGAACCTTTGGAAGGGCGAAATAAAGCCTTTCCCAAAGGTTCTTTGCATATAGCACCCACTACACCATTCACAACAGTGTGATAGGGAATTGATGCGGCGAGGAATTCCACACGCCCTAGAAACAAAAGAACTGCCGGGATGCCCTTCGCCTGATGGCACCCTCCAGCAGTCAGCGTCCGCACAGCAGCATCCGCGCGCAACGCCGTGAACCAGTATAGCTCATCGTCCGAAGATGGCCGCCACGTGATTCTCTGAGCGTAGCCGCCGTCAGCCACATGCCGCCATCAAGCGGTCTCACACGTCTGAGACACACGTCGAACCCGGAAAGGCCGGGCGCTCGAGTGACATTCGAACGAGTCCGACCTTCCGCATTCGATCTCCAAGGAACAGCACCATGACATATCCACAGCACCCCCCGTTCCGCGCCGACGTGGTGGGAAGTTTCCTTCGCCCCGAGGCCCTGAAGCAGGCCCGTCTCGATCACTCCGAGGGAAGAATATCCGACGCCGACCTTAAAGCCGTGGAGGACCGGGCCATCACCGATCTCGTCGCCAAGCAGAAACGCGCGGGACTCCATGTCATCACCGACGGCGAATTCCGCCGCGCCTACTGGCATCTGGACTTCATGTGGGGGCTGCATGGGGTGACCAAAGGCACGAATCCCGTGGAGGTCAAAGGTTCCGATGGCGCAGGCGTATCCGAGACGGCGGCCGTGTGCGGGAATATCTCAGGCGAGAACCACCCCTTCATCGAGCACTTCCGTTTCATAAAGGCCTTGGAGGACGATTCCACAATCGCGAAGCAGACGATGCCGTCGCCCGCCCAGACGTTGTTCCTTCTCCAAGCCGGATCTGCGGAGAACTATCCCAACCCCTATCCCTCCGATGACACTCTGGCGGATGCCCTCGTGGGCGCTTACGTACAGGTGCTCCGCGACCTGTACGCCGCCGGCTGCCGCGTGGTCCAGTTCGACGACTGCACATGGGGAATGCTGGTCTCCGCCGATTTCAAGGACTCGGTCTTCGGTCGCGATCCGCTTGCCGTCCAACACCAGTACGCCGCAATCAATAACGCGGCAATCGCCGCAGCTCCCCAGGGCATGACGGTCACCACCCATGTGTGCCGCGGCAACTACCAGTCACAATGGTTCTCATCCGGCGGCTACGGACAAGTCGCGGACGTCCTCTTCGGCGAGGAGAATCCCGATGCCTACTACCTGGAGTTCGACGACGACCGCTCAGGAGACTTCGCGCCGCTGGCGAAGGTGAGTGACGGCAAGAAAGTCGTTCTGGGACTCATCACCTCGAAGCGGCCGACACTGGAGAATCCCGAAACAATCAAGGCGCGGATCGCGGAAGCCGCCCAATTCATCCCGCTTGACCGCCTGTTCCTCTCCACACAGTGCGGCTTCGCCTCAACCGAAGAGGGAAATTCCCTGACGGAGGACCAGCAGTGGGACAAAATAGCTCTGGTGCGGTCCATCGCGAAGGACATGTGGGGAGAGGACTGACGAATCCCTCGGCGCTTCCTGACGAGATCGCTGAATGAACAACCACGAATGAATCCGGTGGAGATTATCGGCGTGACGAGTGCCTCCACTCCTCCGTGCCGATGATCTCCACCGATGGAGTGTCCAAAAAGGACAAGACCGCATCCAGATATGGCCCCAGGACGCTGTTCGGCATACTGAATATCTCATGGACCGACTGACCGAACCGGACCACATCGATGTCCCCGCCGCCGAGCTTGACCTGTCGTACGAAACGATTCTGAGCCTCATTCCGAACCCACGCGTCTCGTCCCGCCTGCAGGAGCAATGTCGGGGTTTCCACACAATCGCAGGCGGACTGCCGCAATGTGGCCCTCGACATCGCCAAAGCCTCATGTACCCAGCCGTAGGTCGGGGAATACGTCTGGTAATGAACGTCGCCAAGGCGCTGTTCGTGGTACCATCTCACACGCTGTTCGCAGGCCTCCTCGTATCCGGTCACATCGAACTCCGGCGAGAAATCCCCGTGCCCATGGACCCGATGCCGTCCCAATCCAACCATCTGGGCAGCCCCCACGACCAGACGCGTCATCCACAATGGCGTTCCCGTCACGGGCGCGATCATCGGGCTCGACAGCACGGCCTTGTCGAAAAGGGTGAGGAATCTTTCAATCACGGCGGCCCCCATCCCCCCTCCCATCGAATGGGCGAAGAGAAACAACGGATGGCTTCCCGCGTAATGCTGTCCGACGGTCTCGCTGAACCGCACCAGATCCGCCACATACCGACGCCAGTCGTCAATCCAGACCAGCGACGGGTTGTCCACGTCCCGCGCGGAATAGCCATGCCCCCGATGCTCAAGCACGCACACCGAATAGCCCGACAGCAGAAAATACCAGATCAACTCGGAGTATTCGCGGGCGAATTCGGTGAACCCGTGGGCGATGACGATCGCTCCACGGTATCGTCCGACCGCGCCCTCGACGTTGAGACCGTCGAACGCCGTCGCGTCATAGCACTCGTAATGCAGTCGACCAGGCACCGGCGCTATGCCCAGTCCCTCGTTCCCCGCGGAGTCCATCCACCCCTCCTCGCGGCATGCGGCGAGGGCGGGAAGAACGGTATCGTCCATAACACCGCCGTACCGGGTCTCGTCGATCAATGTCACACTGGTCACCGCTTATTCCCTCCATCGTCAAGGCCGAGCGCATCGCGCAGAAAATCCCGTTGAAGTATCAGAAGGTTCCTGGCCACGGTCTCGTCGTTGGTCATATGTGTGATCCCGATCAAGGGCAGGAAGGTGTGCGGTCTGCCCGCCGCCATAAGCGCCTGCGACAACCGCAGCGAGTGGGCTATGGTCACGTTGTCGTCGGCGAAACCGTGAATGAGCATCAGCGGACGGCGCAGTTGGGAGGCGTCGTCGATGAGGCTGTTGCGCCGGTACACATCCGGATCCAATCCCAGATAACGCTCGGTGTAATGAGTGTCGTACAACGTCCAGTCCGTCGGCGGAGCGCCAGCGCAGGCTGCGTGGAACACATCCGGCGCGTCGATGACCGCCAGTGCCGACAGGAATCCCCCATACGACCAACCAATCATCGCCACCCTGTTCAGATCAGCCTCGGGTGCGACCTCGGGCAACGCCCGCACGGCCTCGATCTGGTCAGCGAGGGTGATGTTCTTCATATCGTCGACGATCTCACGGTCCCATAGCGGTCCGCGTCCGGTGGTCCCACGGCCATCCGCCGTGACGACGAGGAAGCCTTGGTTCGCCCACCATTGCGAATCCCAGTGATACGCCTGGCTGAACACGGCCTGCTGAAAACCGGGACCACCATAGGGGTGCATGAGGACCGGGAGCGAGGCCGCCGCGGCGTAGGGGCTATCCGCGCTGGGCCGGGTGATCGCCGCGATCAGACGATGCCGGCCAAGCCGCACGAACGTGGTCGTGGGAACGAATCCGGGAACGGCGGAATGATTGGCGATCGGCGCATGGACGGACTCCGTGTAGGAGTCTCTCGCATGCGTGAAGGTATGGACCATGCTCGACCGCGGATGCTCCATGTCCCTCCCCGACAGAACCATCCCATCGCCATGACGGCTTGCGGTCCACACCCCGGGACGCGACGACACCGGCAGAACCGTTCTGGGACGGCCGTCCGCATAGTCGACGGTCGCCACGTCCATGCTGCGGGCATCATGACGGTCGGCGTCACCGGCCCACGGCCCGCACACCCCGACTCCCTCGCGCGTAGTACGCTGGACGACCACCAGCACATCGCTTTCCCCCACATCGAGAAGCTCCCTGACCTGCCACCCCTCGGGCGTGAAGGGCACCCCGTCGAGAGTGAGCCGGTTGGTGTCCGACTCCATGTCGTTCATCGCGCATATCAACCGTCCGTCCGGCGTGCGCGCGGGCGTGCCGGGTATGAGATCGAGCCATTGCGGATTCTTGTGGCTTTCAAGAAGCGTGGTGGACCCGTCGGACCGCACGGCACGAACCTGATCGCGGCTCTGCCGACGGTTCTGGACAAGAATCACCGGATCGAAGGTGCCGGTCCAGTTCACGGCCGCAAGATACTCATACTCATCCGCATCCCATACCACTGGCCGCGATTCGTATCCCGACACCACATCGGAACCGTCGATAGACAAATCGACCACCGTCAGATGAACAACGGCATTGTGCGTCAACGCGCGAGGATAGCGACGGGCGGACTGGGGCGTCTCGGGATCGGCCGGGGCACTCGTGTACCACACCGGCTCCTTAGACGAGTCGAAATCCTCGACTAACAGATGACGTGAGTCCGGCGACCACCAGAAACCGTCGTATCGATCCATCTCCTCGCCGGCGGCGAATTCGGCGAGACCCACGACCTGTGTCTCCGGAGCGTCGTCGGGCAAAGGGAGAACCGCGCAACGCCCGACGACCCGCATATGGTCGTCGACATCGAGCACGACCAAGCGCCGTCCGGTGGTATACAGCACATGTCGTCCATCGGGGGATATCCGGGGATTGAGGATCGGTGCCCACTCAGCCCCGGCGGCAATCTGCGAGTCGAGCATCATTGGTTGGCGCTCGCCCCCGCCTTGGGCATCCACCATGAACAGGTGACCGCCGAGGGTAAAGACCACCCGCACTCCGACGGCATCCACATCGTACGACACGATGCCCTCCCCTCCCTCACGGGCACGCTCACGGCGGGCCTTCTCCTCATCGGGGATATCCTCGGCGGCGACATTCCTCAACAGGATCCGGGGGTCGGCGAGCAGAACCTCACGGCCGGATCCATCATTCCCGTCGACCAGACTGAGCCACAGCGAGCAGACCAGATCCTCCGGTCCGGACGAGCGCAGGAAAAGCGCGCGCGACCCGTCGCCGACAACACGCGCGGACCGGGGGGCACCACAGGTGAAACGGAGCGTGCGCGCCTTGCGGGCCGGATATTCCTCAAAAATGTCCATGAGGAATACGCTACCCACACCGGCACCCAGCCTTGGGCGCTTCACGTGCGTCCATGCGGTCCTATGTAATGGAGAAATTGCAAGCATTGCATCGCTTGGTTGGCCCATACCGTCACCCCGCGTAGGATATGGTGAGAATAGAAAGGGGTCACCATGAGCGTTCTTGACCGTTTCGAGAAGGGCGTCGAAGGCGCAGTCAACGGTATGTTTGCGAAATTTGGCTCCAAAGACCTTCAGCCAGTGGACCTTTCCAGCGCTCTTGAACACGAGATCGATGCCAAGGCCATGCCACTGGGCCGAGACAGGACGGTCGCTCCCAACGAGTATCGGTTCAAGCTCAGCACGGCGGACTTCGACCGAATCGAGCAGTGGGGCAGCGCCGCCCTGGCCGACGAGCTGGCCGACAACCTCACGAACTACGCCAAAAGCCAGCATTACGCCTTCGTGGGACCTGTCGTCGTGATATTCGAAGAGGATCTGGACCTCGGCAAAGGCAATTTCACACTCACCTCCGAATCCGTTCAGGGGAACGCCGCGCCCGTGACCACCGATGAACAGTCGCAGGACAATCCCGTCATCGAGATCAACGGCACGAAATACGTGCTGACCAGCGAGAAAACCGTTCTCGGCCGCGGCTCCGAATGCGACATCATCATCGACGACCAGGGGGTGTCCCGCCGACACCTTGAAATCGACATCACTCCCAACGGCGTCGTCGCACGCGATCTGGGGTCGACCAACGGCACCTATGTCGAGGGACATAAGGTTCCCGCCGCAACGCTTCTTGACGGCAACACCATCACCATCGGACGAACGCGAATACTCTACTGGGCCTCTCAGGAGCAGGAGTAAAGCCGTCCGCCGCGGCCAATCGCACCCATGATCACCGAGCTGACATTCGCCATCCTCAAGTACGGATTCCTGGTACTGCTCTGGGTATTCGTCGCCCTTGCGATACGCTCCCTGCACCGGGATATCGCAAGTCTCAGCCCGCGTAAGTCTTTATCCCACCGACGCAAGGACAAACTGGCACGCAAAAAGGCCAGCGAGACGCCAGCTCCGGCCGCATCGGGACCGGCCCACGTGTATCCCTCCACATCGGAGATGGCTGAGCAACCTTCGGGTCCCTCACTGCTGGTTCTTATCGACGGACCCGCGGCTGGCGCGTCCGTGCCCCTGACCGGGCAGGCCATCACTCTCGGCCGGTCGTCGTCGAACACCGTGGTGCTCGACGACGAGTTCGTCTCATCCCATCATGCGCGCGTATACAAGGATCCAAGCACCGGAAACTGGGCGATCGAGGATCTAGGCAGCACCAATGGAACGATTGTCAACCAGCGCCGCATAAGCTCTCCCACCATCCTTCCCTCACGGGTTCCCGTGCGCATCGGCGCCACGACTCTTGAGCTGAGGTGAGCGCATGACCGATTCGTCCTCCTCGCGCAAGCTATTCATGTATTCGACCACCGTCTCGGACGTGGGAACGGTTCGCAGCAACAATCAGGACTCGTCTTTCGCCGGGGAGCATCTCATTGCGATATGCGACGGCATGGGTGGCCACGCCGGAGGGGACACGGCGTCGACTATCGCCATCAGGTCCCTGGCCCATGTGGAGCATGACGATCTGGATGATGATGTCGAAGCCGTGTCCTCGATGATGGAGACATCGGTTATGGCCGCCCACGACGCCATCGTGGGGAAAGCAAAAAGAGAACGGTCCCTCGCCGGAATGGGAACGACTGTCACCACCGTCGCGCTTGTGGACAATTACTGGATCCTGGCCCATATCGGCGACTCACGCGCGTATCTTCTCCGCAACGGGCATCTGGGCCGCATGACATCGGACCACAGCTACGTCCAGCATCTTATCGACACGGGCCGCATCACTGAGGCGGAAGGACGCAACCATCCGCAGCGCAACGTGGTGATGAGGGTTCTGGGTGATTTCGACATCGACCCGCGTCCCGACATCGCCGTTCGGCGCGCATATCCATCAGACCGCTGGCTGCTGTGCTCAGACGGTCTTTGCGGGGTGCTCGAGGATTCGACGATCGAGCAGATTCTCCGGGACACGCCCGATCTTGAGGATTGCGCGCAGATACTCGTCTCTCTTGCCCTCAAAGCCGGCAGCACGGACAATGTGACGGCCGTCGTCGCCGATGCCACACTCGCCCTGAGCTCGACTTCACGTGAGGCCCACAGCCAGACTCCCCTGATCGGCGGGGCGGCGAGCGCGTCCCTCGAGCCGATAGCCGACATCATCAATGGTCCGGTGGCGTCGTCTCCGGCGTTGCGCACGAACAACGAATCGCCAGCCCAGCGTGCCGCCACTCTGGCTCAGGATGATAAAAACTCCGCGATCAACTCTCCCAGAATCGCCCAGCCCTCCTCTGTACGTGAGGAGACGGGCGAGCGTGCGACGCTCGACACCGGGGAAATCCCCGTCGTGAAGAAAAGCGATGGGAGGCTTACCGCGGATCCCAACGATCCCGATGTGGCGAAAGCCATCCGCAATGAGCAGCTTCGCGAACGGCAGACGACCAAGAACAGGCACCGGCTAACCAGATGGATCATCGCGACCATCATCGTGCTCACCGTGGCCTCGCTAGCGGTCGGAGGGGCCGCCGCATACCGGTGGAGCCAATCGTCCTACTATCTGGGCGAGGCGGACGGTTATGTCTCCATCTATCAGGGCGTCCCCACCAATATCTTCGGATTCAGCCTCTCCCACGAGATCAAGCGGACGGACATAGCCGTGTCCTCGCTTCCGGCCGGATGGCGCAATCAACTCGCCAAAGGCATCACCATGAGCACGGTCAATGAAGCGGAGGAACACGCCAAACTCATCGAAAGCGAGGCGCAGCACATCAAACGGCAGGATGGCAATGACACGACGTCGGGCTCGGCGTCGTCACCATCCTCATCCTCATCGTCGTCCTCCTCCGCGTCCCCGTCATCCTCTTCCTCCTCCACTAAAGGAGGCGCCTGATGGTGACCACGCGTCTGCGCCAGATATCGCTTCTGCTTTTCTCGATGCTGATTAGTTTCGTGGGATTCCTCCAGATGTTCGAGCGCACGTGGGGAAAGTTCCCCACACGGTACATGGGGATACTCGCCATCGTCGCCGCGCTGTTCCTCGTCGTATGGGGGCTTTTGCTCAAATTCCAGCCTTACGCCAGCCAATCGATCCTTCCCGCGGTTCTTCTGCTGACATCGATCGGCACGATCATGATCGCCAGGATCGACAAGAGCAACGGCACCGACGTGGCGTTCCGGCAGCTGATCTGGGTGTGCGTCGCTCTCATCATGGTGGCCCTCATCACCGTCTTCCTTCAGGACTACCGTCTTCTGCGCAGGTTCTCGTATGTCAGCATGGTGATCGGTCTGCTTCTGCTGCTCTCGCCCATGATTCCCGGTATCGGCAAGCAGGTCGGGGGCGCCCGGATCTGGATTGGAATCGGAAGCCACACCATGCAGCCGGGCGAGTTCGCGAAGCTGTTTCTCGCGTTCTTCTTCGCCGCATATCTTTTCGACCACCGCGACCAGCTGGCAGTCGGCGGACGCAAGATCATGGGGATACAACTTCCCAGACTCCGGGACATGGGACCGATCATCGTTGTGTGGGTGGCGTCGATGGGCGTTCTTGTCCTCCAGCATGATCTGGGGACATCGCTGATGTTCTTCGCCATGTTCGTATCCATGCTCTACGTCGCCACAGGTCGGAAAAGCTGGCTTGCCATCGGCTTCGTGGCCTTTGCCGCGGGAAGTTTCCTCGCAATCCGTCTTTTCGCCCATGTCGGATACCGCATCCAAGCGTGGCTTCATCCTTTCGACTCCAAGATTTACAATATGGGAATTGGGGGCTCGGGACAGATCGTGTCCGGGCTGTTCGGCATGGCCTCAGGGGGTTTATTGGGAACGGGATTGGGTCGGGGACACCCAGCGCTGACTCCGCTGGCGAATTCTGACTTCATTTATGCGTCCCTAGGTGAGGAATTGGGTCTGGTCGGGCTTATGGCGATTCTGGTGCTCTATCTGATTGTCATCACCTCAGGCTTGATCACCGCGATGAAGATCAAGGATGGTTTTGGAAAGCTTCTGGCATCCGGCCTGATGTTCACCATGGCCTTTCAGGTCTTCACAGTGGTTGGCGGCATCACGCTCGTGATTCCCCTCACCGGCCTCACCCTCCCCTACGTGGCGGCAGGAGGCTCGTCCCTTATGGCGAACTACATTCTCGCTGCGCTGCTCATCGTGATTTCGAATGCCGCGAACAAATCCGTCGCCGACGTGTCCTCGGACACCTTCCGGTATGAGGCTTTGACCGCGCTTCGGGACCGCGACCGCAATAACACAGAGCCCGAACGGAGACGGCCAAGGACGGTGCACTCCGACGACACGACAACGAGGGGGCTGGCATCATGAACAATTATCTTCGGCAAGTATTCGTGGCCGTGGTCGTCTTGTTTGTTGTTCTGGCGGGATCATCGACCATCATCACGGCGATTCGGGCGGACACGCTCAGCTCCGACCCGCGCAACGGACGAACCCTGTACCACGAGTTCGATGCACCCCGAGGTGCGATACTGACCTCCGACGGAACCGTTCTCGCAGAATCGACCGCGGTGAACGACGCCTTCAAATACCAGCGCAAATACACATCGGGAGCCGTCTACGCAGCGGTTACCGGCTACTTCTCCATAAGCCAGAACGCGGACAGAGGAATCGAGGCCTCCCGCGGAAAGCTTCTGAGCGGACAATCGAACACGCTGTTCTGGCAGAAGTTCAAATCGCTGTTCACAAGCGGAAAGAACCAGGGAGCGACAATCGAGACCTCGATCGACACCAAGCTTCAGACACTGGCGTACAAGCTTCTGAAGGGCAAGGACGCGTCTCTGGTGGCAATCGAGCCAAGCACCGGACGAATCAAGGCGATGGTCAGCACTCCCAGCTACGATCCGAACGTTCTGGCATCCCATGACACCACCGCGGTGAACAAGGCGTACTCCTCCCTGACCTCGGATTCCAGCAACCCCATGCTCAACAGGGCGACGTCGGAGCTGTATCCCCCCGGATCGACCTTCAAAACCGTCGTTGCCGCCGCCGCTTTGGAAACCGGGAAATACACCCCAAGCACCATGATTTCCGCGGGATCAAGCTACACGCTTCCCGGCACCAGCACCAAGCTGACCAACGTCGCGCATCAGGCCAATGGAGTGAACGGCAAGATCTCCTTCGAGGACGCCCTCGCTTACTCTTCTAACACGGCCTTCGCGCAACTGGGCGTGAAGCTCGGGGATTCGGCCGTCTCCGCGCAAGCCAAGAAACTGGGATTCGGCAAATCCATCACGTTGGATGGGTCCAATTCGACGGGCCTGCCCATCAAGGCCGTCTCGTCCTCCTTCCCGACCGGTGTATCGGACGATAAGGTCGCCCTCGCGTCAATCGGACAGGGAGACACTCTGGAGACCCCTCTTCAGAACGCGATGATTGCCGCGGCCATCGCGAACAAGGGCACGCTTATGCAACCCACTCTGGTCGACTGCGTGCGCTCCAGCGACCTGACGGTGTTGTCGCAGACAACTCCGACCGTCATGTCCAAGGCGTTCAGCGAAAGCACCGCCACCCAGCTGACCACTATGATGGAGGCCGTCGTCTCCAAGGAGTTCACATCCCTCTCCATTGATGGCGTGAAAGTCGCAGCCAAAACCGGAACCGCGCAGATCGGGACGGACAACAGCTCGATCGACGGGTGGGTCATAGGATTCGCCCCAGCGGACGATCCGAAAATCGCCATAGCCGTCGTGATCCACAATGTCGATGAATTGGCATCGTATTCCGTGGGTCCCATCATGAAGCAGGTGATGGAGGAGGCGCTCAAGGAATGAAGCTCATCGAGGGACAGCTCATCCACGGACGTTACCGGCTTGACCACCGTCTGGCCCAGGGGGGAATGGGTGAGGTCTGGAAGGGCTACGACATCCAGCTGGACAGGCCGGTCGCCATCAAAGCCCTTCGAGGCGACACCGGTGACGTTGAGGTCAAGCTCCGTCGTCTCAGAACGGAAGCGCACAATTCCGCCAACCTCGCGCATCCCAACATCGCCGCGCTGTTCGAATACTACGAGCACAACGGCATTGGATTCCTCATCATGGAGTATGTGCCGAGCAAGTCCTTGGCCGACATCTACCACGAGCGTGGAGCCATGCCTCCCACCGAGCTTCTTCCGATTCTGATGCAGACTGCACGGGGACTTTTCGTGGCGCATTCGCATGGAGTCATCCATCGTGACGTGAAACCGGCGAACATCATGGTCGCCGATGACGGGGAGGTCAAAATCACCGATTTTGGCGTATCCTACTCGACGAATCAGGAGCAGATCACCCAAGACGGCATGGTCGTGGGGACGGCGCAGTACATCTCTCCCGAACAGGCCCAAGGCAAGCAGGCGACCCCCCAGTCGGACATCTACTCTCTGGGCGTCGTGGCTTATGAGGGGCTCTGCGGACACCGTCCATTCACAGGAACCACCGCTGTGGACATAGCCGCCGCGCACGTCAACGACGTCGTGCCACCTCTGCCGGATTCCGTGGATCTCCAGCTCAATCTTTTCGTCATGTCCATGCTGTCGAAGGACCCCGCCGACAGACCTCAGGACGCTTTGGTGGTGTCAAGGACGCTGTCCCGCATCGAACGCCGTCTACTGGATGAGCAGACCCTTCTACGCGACGCTCCGACGATTGTGGGAACGGGAGGACAGCTTCCCCGCGTCGTCGCGAGTGCACCCCATCGCGGAACGATGCTGGAGTCGACATCGTCCTCCGAATCGTCGAACCCCTCCGATGAGGAGGACTCACGTGATGCGAACGCCACACCGCGATCCCATCGCCGATCAAAGCCGGCCCACGCTCGGATCGACTGGAAGGAACAGTAATGAACAGCATCATGCCATCGTCATTGGCAAATGGACGCTACCAGCTCGGCCAGCTTATCGGCAGGGGCGGGATGGCCGAGGTGTGGCAGGCCAGCGACACCCGTCTGGGACGCACCGTCGCGGTCAAGATCATGCGCTCGGATCTGGCCAATGATGAGATCTTCCTGTCGCGGTTCCGCCGGGAGGCGCATTCCGTCGCCCAGATGAACAATCCGAACATCGTCAACATCTATGACTCAGGCGAGGAGAACGTGGCCACCGAGAACGGCCACAACGAGCATCTCCCCTATCTGGTGATGGAGTACGTCAAAGGCCAGACTCTTCGCGACATCATCCATTCGAACGGAGCCCTCACGCAAAGGGACGCGGCGCAAGTCATGATTGGCGTTCTCAACGCGCTTGAGTACTCGCACCGCATGGGAATCATCCATCGTGACATCAAACCCGGCAACATCATGATCTCCGAGCAGGGGATTGTGAAGGTCATGGATTTCGGAATCGCCAGGGCTCTCGACGACTCCGCGGCCACCATGACGCAATCCCAGGGCGTGGTGGGAACGGCCCAGTATCTCTCTCCCGAGCAGGCGCGCGGGGAAGTCGTGGATATGCGCTCGGACCTCTACTCGGCTGGATGCGTCCTCTACGAGATGCTGACGGGAAAGCCCCCGTTCACTGGGGATTCTGCCGTTGCGATCGCGTATCAGCACGTCTCCGAAGTGGCCACGCCTCCCAGCGCGATAATCCCCGGCCTCCCGACCATGTGGGATAAGATCTGCGCCAAGGCCATGGCGAAGGACCGTCAGAACAGATACGCCACGGCCACGGAGTTCCGCAGCGACATCCTCGCGTTCATGAACGGCGGAGTGCCCACGGCAGCGGAGTTCAATCCGCTTACAGACCTATCGGCCACAAAGGCGATGCGCACCGGGGATCAGACCGCCGCGACCCAGGCATTCCAAGGTGAGACGACCTCCACTCAAGCGTTCAATCCCTTGATGGAGGAATTCGCCGAACCAGTAGCCACGGCATCTCCTTCGACACGGTCGGCCCAACGGACGAAGAACAAAAAACGCAAGAAGGCGATCATCGCAAGCGTGATAGCGAGCGTTGTGGTGATATCCCTGATAATCGCTGGCGTGCTCTACGTGAACCATCAGAACACCGAGAAGAACTCCACCGTCACCGTGCCGACCTTCAGCGAGACCACCACCAAGGCCGCAGTCAAGAAGAAGCTCAACGCACTCGGACTCGTGCTGGTGTCGAAAACGGACTCCGACTCGACTCTTTCGGCGGGAAGCATCACGAAACAGCGTCCGACAGGCGGCACCACCGTCAAGAAGGGCTCCACCGTCACCGTATGGTTCTC
>NZ_CASEXV010000047.1 GCF_949292005.1 uncultured Bifidobacterium sp.
CGATCGAAGGCGCGCAGGGTGGACTCGTACCCCTGCTCACTGTCCCTAAGCTTCGTCGTGACCCACAAATCGCGGTGGCGAATGCCCTGATCATATCCCGTCGCCTTAAGCGCACGGCCGATCCCCGCCTCGTTGCCGTACCCGGCCGCCCCGTCGATGTGGCGGTACCCCAACGACAATGCGGACTCCACCACCGGGGTGGTCTGCTCATCATCCACGCGCAGAACACCCAAACCGACCTGCGCAATGGCATTGCCATCCGCCAGGGAAATCATGGGAACAGTGATGTCCGTCATAACTGGCAGCCTCCTGGGACAAGCCATCCCAACACGTAACTACAAGACACAGGCAGATACTACTCTTGACGCCCGTTATCCCTCAGTGGCGGTTGTCGAGACGGTGATACATCTCGCTGATCTGCAGATCGCGCTCGAACTCGCGCGGCGTGGTGTCCTCGTCGATGACCGCGAGCTCCACGCCGGCTATGCGCGCGAAGTCCTCCCACGCCTCACGACCGATTGATGTCGTCATGCAGGTGTGGTGCGAGCCGCCGGCACGCAGCCAGCACTCGGCCGAGGCCTTGAGACCGGGACGCGACACCCAGAGTCCGCGGGCGCAGGGCAGCTTCTCCAATGATCCGTCGGGCTCGACGACGTCGACCACGTTCATGAGCAGACGGAAACGTTCACGCACATCAGACATGGACACCACGACCGCATCCTCCTTGGGTGCGACGGTGAAGACGAGACGCACGGGATCGGCCTTGCCGCCGATTCCCAAGGGATGGATCTCTAGGGAGGGCTTAGCGATGGTGCCCACGGACGGTGAGACCTCAAGCATGTGGGAGCCCATGATCTTCTCATGGCCGGGAACGAAGTTGTAGGAGTAGTCCTCCATCAGGGAGGCTCCGCCGTCGAGTCCGAATCCCATCACGCTGGCGATGCGCACAAGGACGGCGGTCTTCCAGTCGCCCTCGGCGGAGAATCCCCAGCCATACTCGGCAGGGAATCGCTGCGGCCCGACGCCCGGAAGCTGGCTGAGCGTTCCCAGATCCTCGAAGTTGTCCACGCCGGCGGTGGTCCCGTAGTCGTTCATCATGTTCACCATGCCGGCCTCCTCCTTGGCGGCGGTGAACAGGGAGTCGTAACGCTCGTCGAGGAGCTCGGGAGCGACGTCGTACTTGGCCTTGTAGTCCTCGATGATGGCCTTGACCTGATCGTCCTTGACATTGTCCACGTAGGACACCAGCTCGTTTACAGCCCACGTGTTGATCGAGGCGCCGAAAACACGCTCTGCCTCGGTCTTATCACCTTCGGTGACGGCCACATTACGCATGTTGTCGCCCCAGCGCATGACCTTCATATCGTTGGAGGCGTCCCACCCGGCGCAGGCGCGGGCCCATGCGCCGATGCGGTCCGCGACGTCCGGATCGGTGTAATGACCGACGACGATCTTGCGCGGAACCCCCAGACGGGTGACGATGTAGCCGAACTCGCGATCGCCATGGGCGGCTTGGTTGAGGTTCATGAAATCCATATCGATGGTGTCCCACGGGATCTCAAAGTGATGCTGCGTGTTCAGCTGGAGAAGCGGCTTGCGGAGCGCCTCGAGCCCACGGATCCACATCTTGGCCGGGGAGAACGTATGCATCCAGGCGATGACGCCGATGCAGGCGGGGTCGGCGGAGGCCTCGGTCATGAACTCCTTTACTCCATCGGAGGATTTGAGCGTGGGCTTGAGAACCAGTTTCGCCGGGATGCGGCCGGTGGAGTTCAGCTTGTCCACGATCTCGGTGGACTGCTCGGCCACCTGGCGAAGCGCCTCCTCGCCGTAGAGGTCCTGCGATCCGACGCCGAACCAGATTTCCTTGCCCTCGAAGGGATTGCTCATCGACATGATCTGTCCTTTGCTGATGTGCGTGGCCGAAACCACGCGGTTTTTTCTTTC
>NZ_CASEXV010000048.1 GCF_949292005.1 uncultured Bifidobacterium sp.
CCCCATCGGGCTGGCTTTCCTCCATCTCCCCCGCAATCTGACGCGCCGTCTCCAAAAGAGTGGGAACGATCTGATCCTCCGGAACGGTGCGGACCACCTTGCCCTTGATGATGATCTGGCCTTTCCCGTTCCCCGAAGCCACTCCCAGATCGGCCTCGCGCGCCTCCCCCGGACCGTTGACGATGCACCCCATCACCGCCACGCGAATGGGAGCGGTAATGTCCTTGAGTCCCTCGGTGACCTCGTTGGCCAGCTGGATGACATCCACCTGCGCGCGGCCGCAGCTCGGGCAGGAGATGATGTCGAAATGCCTCTGACGCAATCCCAGATACTCGAGGATCTTGCAGCCGACCTTGACCTCCTCGACGGGAGGCGCGGAAAGCGAGACGCGTATCGTGTCGCCGATGCCCTCCGCCAGAAGCGCCCCGAACGCAAGACATGATTTGATGGTGCCCTGCCATGCGGGCCCCGCCTCGGTGACGCCCAGATGCAGGGGCCAGTCGCCTTTGGACGCGAGCAGCCGATATGTCTGCACCATCGTGACGGGGTCATGATGCTTCACGGAGATTTTGAAATCGTGGAAGCCTACGTCCTCGAACATGTGGGCCTCCTTGAGCGCGGACGCGACAAGCGCCTCCGGCGTCGGACCGCCATATTTCGCGTAGAGCTCCTTGTCCAGGGACCCCGCGTTGACTCCGATGCGCAGCGAGATTCCCGCATCCTCGGCGGCGCGGCAGATGGAGGGGCCCACCTCGTCGAATTTCCGGATGTTGCCGGGGTTGACGCGCACGGCGGCACAGCCCGCGTCGATGGCCTGGAACACGTAACGGCTCTGGAAGTGGATGTCGGCGATCACGGGGATCGGCGACTTCCTGACGATGATCGGCAGCGCGTCGGCGTCATCCTGGCTGGGCACGGCGACCCTCACGATGTCGCATCCCGCGGCGGCGAGCTCCGCTATCTGCTGGAGTGTGGGGTTGATGTCGGTGGTCGGCGTGTTCGTCATGGACTGGACGCTGATCGGAGCGCCACCGCCGACAGGCACCGGGCCGACCATGATTCTTCTGGACACCCTGCGCGGGTGGAGGGGGGATTCGCTGACTTTGGGCTCGCCAGTACGCCTGAACGCGCCCGCGGGGTTGCTCTGATTCGTCGATGTCATCGGATTCGTCGGATTGGCCTTGCTCTCGTTCACGACTGCCGTTTTATCAGATCATCGGCACGACGTCGCGCCTCGTCTTCGATCTGGCCCATTTCCTCCACGGATTCGAATGTCGGCGTGGCACGCAGATCCGCATCCATCTGGTCGATCACACGTCTCACCGTATCGACGATTCCCAGATAGGGAAGCCGACGCGACAGGAACGCGTGCACGGCCTGCTCGTTCGCGGCGTTAAGCACGGCCGTGTGCTTCTGGGATGCCTGCAGACACCACCGCGCAAGCGACACGGCGGGAAAAGCCTCATCGTCCAAAGGCTCGAATGTCCACGTGGCCGCGGTGCTCCAATCGCATGCGGACGCCACATTGGACATTCTGACGGGAGCCGAGAGACCCAAAGCTATCGGAAGACGCATGTCGGGTGGTGACGCCTGACAGATTGTGGCGCCGTCGCGGAACTCGACCATCGAATGCACGATGGACTGAGGATGGACTGTCACCACGATCCTGTCGGGCGCGATGTCGAAAAGCCTACTGGCCTCGATCACCTCAAGCCCCTTGTTCATAAGCGTCGATGAGTTCACCGTGACGACGGGCCCCATGTTCCATGTGGGATGGTTGAGCGCCTGCTCAGGCGTGATGGATGACATCTCGGCGCGTTTCATCCCCCGGAATGGGCCGCCCGACGCCGTGACTATCAAGCGCGACACCTCGCCGTGCGCACCCGACCGCAACGACTGCCATATCGCGGAATGCTCGGAGTCCACGGGATTGATCTGCCCTTTGCGGATCTGTGCGTCGAAGAGAAGATGGCCACCTGCGACGACGGACTCCTTATTCGCCAAAGCCAGCTGCGATCCGGCCTTCAACGCCGCTATGGATGGGCGAAGACCGATGGATCCGGTGATGCCGTTAAGAACGACGTCGGCACCCAAACCCGCCAGCGAGGTCACCGCATCCCCGCCCCCATCGACTTGCACGGTGGATGCGCCAAGAGATCGAAGGATCTCGCGAAGCTCGCCCACCTTCGACGCGTCGGCTACCGCGATCCGCGGCACATGGTAATCCGCGGCCTGCCTGGCCAGAACGTCAAGATGGGCCCCGCCTGCGGCAAGACCGCAAACCTGAAACTTCTCAGTATGACGCGAGATGATGTCAAACGCCTGGGTCCCGATGGATCCCGTGGCTCCCAGGAGCACTACGGTTGTGGAATCGCTCAAGGTTGAGCCAACCTCTCCTCTCAGTCGTTGTCTCTCAGTCGTTGCCGTCGTCGTGTTTGCCGTTGCCTGAGTCCCGGAGCGGCTTGTCGTCTTCATCGGCCTCATCGAAGGGGACGGACGGTCGCGCGGCGAAATCGGTGTCTCCGAAAACCGGGAAGGACAGATCCGGGATGCCAAAGTTGTCCCCATCGGACGTTTTCCGATCCGCTTCCGCGTTCTGACGTTCCGACGCAGTGCCGTGAATCGATTCGGAACCGGACTCGGAACCGGTCACATCCGGAGCCGATGCCCATACGACATGGGGCATGGTCAGATGCGGGACATTCACATCCATTGAGAAATCGGTGGACTGAGCAGGATTTGTCTCTTCAGCGAGATGGGCGAGAGCCGCCAACGAGGAATCTCCCGACGTGTTCTCGCCCGCGGATGGCGAATCCTCGGAAGCGGAGGAACCCTCAGCCGTGCCGGTGGCCTGACCTGCATCGGTGCGGCCGCCGTCGGCGCGGACCGAGTCAGCGCGATCGCCGTCAGCGGATGTGTCCGGAGCTGCGGGCTGCGCAACGGGCTGGCCATGCCGGCCTCGTGAGAACAATCCATCGAAGGGTCTGAATGATGACCGCGGTCGTGTCTCGTCCTCGGAGGTGGGCGACTCTGAGATGGACGACTCAGCAGTGGACGACTTCTCGTCCGGCAAGGAAGAGAAGGACGTGGGCTCCGTCGGGAATTGCACTGTGGACGCCGCAGTGAACACTGGCGTGGACGCGGAATCCTCAGAAGTGAGCGAGGGCTCGGGTTGGGAAGAAGCGGACTGTGTCGGAGCGGATTGCGCCGGAACGTATCTTGTCGGAGCCGTTGAATCAGCAGCGTGGGACTGCCCGTTCGTCGGGCGCGCCGACCCGGGAAGCGGCACCGTCAGGGGAACCGGGGCCGGAACCGGCTGCTGGGGCATCTCGGTCGGGGACTCGGACTGACCCCGGAAAATCTCCCGCTCGGCGTCGTTCAGCGCCTCGAATGACTGGCTGCCAGTCTGCTCGTCCTCAGAGGGACGGGACACAGAGGACGGGGTCTTCTGCATGAGATCGAACAGAGATCCCACTCCGGATGGAGAATCGGCACCAGTGCCGAATCCCGTGTCGGCGGCGATAGGCGCTATAACTTCGGTTCTGGTTCCGATGTCGCTCATCGCGTCCAAGTCGACTTCAGATCCACCCGAATAATCCGAGAGATGCTCGTAGGACTCGATGCGGGACAGCAACTCAACGCAGGAGCTCAGATAATAATCAACCTGCCTCTCGTCGTATCCATGCTTCCCCTTGCGCTGAGTGAACACGACGTTCGAGACGACGGCGGCATTGAGATCGACAAGCTTGCGGGCCACGTCCTGAGCATCGCCCTGTGCGTCGTCCACACCAAGAGAAGCGGCTGATTTGGCGACTATCTGATCGATAAGACGGTCGACCTGCCGACGGTCATACGATGGCAGCTTCCCCTCCCCCAGCGCGAAACGTGAACGTTCCTTACGCGCGGCATGGGCAGCCACCCTGCGGAAAAGCTCCATCGTCGTGGCTTTCCAGGTGACGCGGCCATGCTGGGAGATCTCCCACGCGGTGTTCTTATCCGTCACCGCACGTTCAAGACGGGCCAGCGCGGCATCGACCTGCGAGATGACATACCCGCCCTTGCAGAGGTCAAACGAGACGTTCTGAATATCCTGTTGCGACAGCTGCACACCTTCGCCCTCGTACAAGGCGTGAGCCCGATCGAGGAATTCGTCGACCTGAGCGGGGTCATAGCCCCACTTGCGCTTGCCGACCCGAGCAATCCCCGACGGATTGCGACCGGCTTCAGGTTCCTCAGCCATTGGCTACCAACCTCCTATGGGTAGTGTCCATCGACCCCACTGTACGTGATTGGTCAGACGCAAGCGTTCACGACCCATCCCTATGAGGCAACACGCCACATCGCGCGAGCGACGGGAGCACATCGCCTATCGTAGCCCTAGGCTATAGTATTAGCGCGCGGGCGATTAGCTCAGTCGGCTAGAGCGCCACCTTTACACGGTGGATGTCGGGGGTTCGAGCCCCTCATCGCCCACCAGATGGTCGTTGTTCAAACCAGCGACATTTCCGGTTTGATTTCCCGTTTCCACGGCTCGCTGCCGTGTGGTGGCGAGTTGCTGCACTCCCGGGTCGAACAGGATGTTGAAGGGTTCGCCGGGTCGAGCGTCGATGTGGTCGTCGGACATCACGTGGAGCTTGTTGAAGAAGGCCTGGTTGGTGATCCGTCGCAGAGGGTCGTCGATGCTCATGTACACAGCTTGTGGCAGTCGCCCGCGAGTCTCAGGCAGTCGTCGAGGTGGGCTTTGGCCTGGTCGTATTCGATGTCGCCGGCGTCAATCTGGGCGTCGAGGAAGGCCATGCGCCGGGCGATCTTGTCCTGCTCCTGTTTCATCAGATCGAGTGGCGCGGTGCCTTCGAGATGGGCGTGCAGGAGTTTGGTTCTCCGGTCGTTGAGGTCCTGGCGTTCGGCTTGGTAGGTGCCGCGGTCGCGCCGTGAGGTCTCGTGCATCCGGTTGAACTCGGCGGTGATCAGCTGGCGCAGAGCCTCGACGATGTGTTCGGGGATCTGGATGTGCCGGTAGTAGTCCTCGACAGGGGCTTCCATGTCGGGCACGAACATGGCCTGCCGGGAGCAGTTGGTGCGTTTGGAGTGGCGTCCGGCGCAGATGAAGTACGGATAATGGTGCCCTGCCGGCTGCGCGCGTTGGTCAGGATGAGCCGGAAGCCGCATTTCCCGCAGTATACGGTGCCTTTTAGATAGTGGTCATGGGTTTGGGTCTTCTCTCCGGACACCTGGTGCGCGCCCAGCACGGCCTGGACCCGGTACCACACCTCGGTGGTGACGAGTGGCTCGTGCAGTCCGTCGTAGCTGGCTCCCCGGAAGGAGACCTGTCCTTTGTAGTAGAGGTTGGTAAGCATCCGGTGGACGGTGGAGAGTGCCGGCGGTTTGGCGGGTCGTTTCGCGGTGGGCGTGGTGGCCAGGCCCCTGTCGATGAGATGGAAAAGCACCGACGCAGGATGCGCCGGTGCTGGCCCATAACATAAGATCACGGCGCCACTTACCCGCAAGAGCTGCTACTTTCCAAAGGGAAGTCATGTCGGTTTTCTGCGACTACGGGGGGATGTTCATGTCGTTATATGACGGATCGGGACTGGTGGAGACGATCAAGACGCGCGGGGACGTATACTCGGCGGACTGTCCGTGTCGTGACCTGCTCGACGTGGTCGCGAACAAGTGGTCGGCTCTCGCGATTGGTGCGCTCGCGGATGGGCCAGTGCGGTTCGGGGTGCTGCAACGCCAGCTCGAAGGCGTCTCCCCGAAGGTGCTGACCGCGACGCTGCGTCGGTTGGAAGGGTTCGGGCTCGTGCATCGTGAGGTGATCCCCGCAGTCATCAACCGCGCGGGCGGCCCGATCGACGGCCCCGACAGCCTCATTGATGCCAGCATCACTGCCCCGGGTACGCCGACCGGCAGGGACCTGCTCATCGAGGTGCGGGCCGTGTCGGTGAACCCGGTGGACGTGAAGGTCCGGGCCTCCAGCAATCGTGCCCGCAAGGACCGGGTTCTCGGCTGGGACGCCTCGGGGGTCGTCCTTGCCACAGGCGGCGAGGCCACCCTGTTCCGGCCGGGCGACGAGGTGTTCTACGCCGGGAGCATCGACCGGCCCGGCAGCTACGCCTCCTGGCAGCTCGTCGACGAGCGCATCGTCGGCACCAAGCCCGCAAGCCTCACTCATGCGGAGGCGGCAGCGCTGCCCTTGACGGCAATCACCGCTTGGGAGGCACTGTTCGACAAGCTCCGCCTCACCACCGAAACCACGGGCACGTTGCTCGTGCTCGGCGCGGCGGGTGGGGTCGGGTCGATCCTCATCCAGCTCGCCAAGGCCCTCACCGGGGTCACAGTCATCGCAACAGCCTCCCGTCCGGAATCGCGCGCATGGGTGGAACAGCTCGGTGCCGATATCGTCGTCGATCACACGGATCCGGATCTCGCTCGCAGCATCCTGAAGGTCGCACCGGGCGGAGTGGACTTCGTGTTCACCTCGCAGAGCAAGGGCCGCATCCCCCTGTTCACGAAGGTCGTGCGTCCGTTCGGGCAGATCGTCGCGATCGACGACGAACGTGACCTCGACTTCTACGCGCTCAAGGACAAGGCCATCTCCTGGCACTGGGAGTTCATGTTCGCCCGCCCCCGACACGGCTGGAACCTCGAAGCCCAGCACGAGCTCCTGAACCGTATCGCCGAACTGATCGACGCCGGACGCATCCACACCACGCTCACGCGCGCCCTGGAACCGGTCAACGCGACGAACCTTCGCGAAGCGCACACCCTCGTCGAGACCGGGCACATGACCGGCAAGATCGTCGTCGCCAAGCACGCCTGAACCAGAGCATGCTCGCGCATCAGCGTCGATGCCGAATGTGTTCCACGCGCGGGCCACTGTTCAGCTCGTCGTAACTCTCGCCCGGTGTTGCGCGCGGATCGCGCACGAGTGACTTCTGCTTAATCGGCCTGCTGCGTCGGATCGTTTCCAGACTGCGTGCTGTTGACGCTCGAAGCTACAGCGTTCTCTTCTGGGAAGTCGTCCCGCACCGACACGATCGTGCGGCGAACGGGACGAGCGGCGCGGTCGTTGACGGTCGGCGGGTGTAGGCGCTTGCTCGCTGTCGCCTTGGCTGGATGCCGGTGGCGCCCCTCCGGTAGTTGCCCACCACCTTGGCACGATTCGGGAAGTTCAAACGGGTTTGAGACTGAGGTGAATTATCGACCACCGGACCACGAGCATCCGCCCGAGAAGCAGACCGACGGCGTGCAGAGAGCGGCCCGTTCCCGCGCAAAGCCTGGGAAATCAACGCTCCCAGAGCCTTTGGTTTGAGAAGCTCCTACGGAGGACCACACGGGTCAGAGGCGAAGCCCATGCGAAGAACATCGAATGCCACCGTGCCGGGTTCACCGATCGTGACGGGAGCGGATGACTGCCATTGGGCAGCACGTCGGAGCGGGTCTCATGACCGCATGGAACCGACAATGGACTTCACACGGGGAATCCCCTCGTCCGGGGCGAGACCCGATCAATCAATCAATCCCACTCATAGGGGATGTTCCCTTCGATGGCGTGATGCTCGCGGGCTCGTCCACAATGCGACGCAGCGTTTCCTGCTGCCGAGGGGTCAATTCGCTGGGTTGCTTGTGTTCCACAGCCAACTCCCACCACACGGTTCCAACCACTCCATGAATGGGACACGTTCTTGGCCCAAGCACCCCATAGGAACCCGAGTGCGGGGGCCCATCCCAACCAAGGCGATAGGCCTCTTCCGAATCCAGCACCTCGGTCCGACCGCAGGTCTCGCACCGGTAGATCAGCCTTGGCATGTCCATCTCCCCTGAATGAAACACCCTCAGACATCGACTGGAAGCACATCGCAGTCAGTCGGGATTCATATACGATCTCCCCGCGCGCAAACATCAACGGCGCTTGCGAAACGACAGCCAAACCGCGTCGACTTCCTTGTCCATACGTGCGGAATTAACTTATCTGAACTTATCTGATCCGAGTCGGCGGCCGACCGCCCCGATACGCGAATCCGGCAACAATCATCGGAGGCACCGGCACGACCGCTGTAATCCCAACATGGGGAATGAGATATTTATTCCATCATCCGCAAACCGGAGTCCACAAGCAGCCGTGCGGGAAGGTCCGTCAGATGTTGTTTTCACCATCCTGGGGACGAGCAGCAGGATCAACGCCGTCATGTTGGAATCCCATAAGTGCGACGGCAAGCCCCAAAATACCCGCGATCAGACCGCAGATGCCGGACGGAATCGCCTCATAGAAGGACAGGGCCAGACTCACGGCACCGAAAGCCAAGCTGATCGCGCCAATAACGATGGTGTATTTGCCCATTTTCCCGCTCCTCCGACGACTCATCGACAACCGCCATAACAGGCGTCATGATACCAGAACGGCGAATCAAAAACCACACAGGACTTGGCATCCGCACACACCGCGTCCACGGACGTCGCACTCCCGCACGTCGCGCGTCGGACGCAGGATCGCCGCATACGCGATTATGACCTTGCTCACATTCGGCCCCCGAAGTGCTCGTCACCGTGACCACGTCGTCCAAAACGAACATTTTTCGTGTTATGTTTTTTCAGCACGGGAACGGTCACGACGGCGACGGCCCGGACCACGCCACCAATCCGGCATGGACCATGGACCTCCCCTGTGGAGAGGACAACATTGAGCATCCTTCCTGACAACCGATGGACGCGGGCCATCGCACCCGCACTCCTCATCCACATATCTATCGGCACGGTCTACTGCTGGAGCGTCTTCAAACAACTCATCGCCGACCGAATGAGGGTCTCCGCAGGCACCATCGAATGGGGATTCTCCCTCGCCATATTCTTCCTCGGCATGTCCGCCGCGTTTCTCGGTCCACTGGTCGAGAGGGACATCAAGAAATCGGCCCTGCTCTCACTGGTGTGCTTCGTCGTCGGATTCGCGGGAACCGGAGCAAGCATCGCGCTGGGCTTCCTCCCCGGAATCTTCATCTTCTACGGCGCCATAATGGGAGTCGGACTGGGAGTCGGATACCTCACCCCCGTGAAGAACCTCATGCTGTGGTTCAGCGACAACAAGGGCCTCGCCACGGGCATCGCCGTGGCCGGCTTCGGATTGGCCAAAGCCATAGCGAGCCCTGTCATGGAATGGCTCATCGAACACGTCGGCCTCGTGAACATGTTCTACATCCTCGCCGCGGTCTATGCGGTTCTGATGTTCGCCGGCTTCCTCCTCATCAAACGTCCGCAGGGCTACGTCTACGAGCCGGACGCCCAGGTGAGCCGGCGTTCCATCATGCGCAAACCCGTCTTCTGGGCGATCTGGCTGGCCTTCTACATCAACATCACCTGCGGACTCGCACTCATCTCGCAGGAAAAGGACATCCTCCACGACGTCCTGCGCCAGCTGCCCTCATACGCCAGTCTCGACGGCTCGGCCTTCGCCGTCGCCATCGCCGCGACCGTGGGGACGGTCCTCGCGCTGGACGCCGTGTTCAACACCATCGGGCGCCTCGGATTCTCCACGCTGTCCGACCATCTTCGACGCCGCGAGACCTCCTACATCATCATCTTCGTCATGTCGATCGCGGTGTGCGCGATGGAGGTTGTCACGGGAGGAATCGACAACGCCCTCCTGTGGGTGGTCTTGTCCATGCTGTTCCTGGTCAATGCGGGATATGGCGGGGGGTTCTCCACGCTGCCGGTTCTGCTCGACCAGCATTTCGGCATCAAGGCCGTCTCGACCACGCATGGCCTCGCGCTCAGTGCATGGGCGATGGCCGGACTCTCCGGCAACCAACTCGCCTCGTTCGTGGTCAGCCACGCATCCGATCAGGCGCATCGCTACGCTACGCTCATTCCCATAATCGCCATGCTGTACGCGGTGGCCCTGGCCAGCATCCTCGGGGTGTCGCGCCACCGTCCGAACCAAAGGCACGACAGCGCCGCACAGGACGGGTATGGTGTGGCTTAAGCCACTGAGCGGCGCTCCCCATGCCATACCTCCACCGCCATGAGGAGGACTGGCCGCATGGCAGAGCGACACCGCGGAACCATCAATCCCGCAGCACCAACAGATCCGACAAAGGAGCCCACAATGACCGACACCGGGACCACCACCCACGCGCAGGACGACACCTTGGCGCAACGACCCAACGACGTCTTCAACTCTCCGATCTCACGCACGGATCCCGAGATCGCGGCATTGCTCGACGGTGAGCTTCGACGGCAACAGGAGGGCCTGGAGATGATCGCCTCGGAGAATTTCGTTCCGCGCGCCGTACTTCAGGCACAGGGATCGGTTCTGACCAACAAGTACGCCGAAGGATACCCCGGAAAACGCTATTATGGCGGCTGCGAGGTTGTCGATCAGGTCGAGACGCTCGCCCGGGAAAGAGCCAAAACCCTTTTCGGGGCCGAATACGCGAACGTGCAGCCCCACTCGGGAGCGCAGGCGAACGCTGCGGTGTATCAGGCGCTCGTGAAACCCGGAGACACGATCCTGGGACTGGCGCTCGACCACGGAGGACACCTCTCCCACGGAATGCGGATCAACTTCTCAGGCCGTTTCTACAAAGCGGAATCGTATGGGGTGAATCCCGACACGTTCCTCATCGACCCCGACATCATCAGACAACGCGCTTTGGAGACTCATCCGGCGCTGATCATCGGCGGATGGAGCGCATATCCGCGCATCGAGGACTTCGCTGCGATGAAACAGATCGCCGATGAGGTGGGAGCGCGGTTCTGGGTTGATATGGCGCATTTCGCCGGCCTCGTCGCGGCCGGGCTGCATCCCAGCCCAGTCCCCCATGCCGATGTCGTTTCGTCCACCGCTCACAAGACCTTGGGAGGACCTCGGTCGGGATTCATCCTCGCTAGGGAGGAGTACGGCCGCAAGATCAATTCCGCCGTGTTCCCCGGGCAGCAGGGTGGACCGCTTATGCACGTCGTGGCGGCGAAGGCGGTGGCGTTCAAGATAGCGGGAACCCCAGAGTTCCGCGACCGCATGCGGCGCACAATCGAGGGAGCGCAGATACTCGCTCAGCGTCTGCAGGCGAAGGACGTGGCCGACAATGGCATCGGCGTCCTCACCGGCGGGACGGACGTTCATCTTGTGATGGTCGATCTGCGACACAGCGAATTGGATGGGCAGCAGGGCGAGGACCTGCTCGCGCAGTGCGGCATAACCATCAACCGCAACACCGTGCCCTTCGATCCACGACCCGCCTCGATCGCTTCGGGACTGCGAATCGGCACATCCGCTCTGGCTACCCGTGGATTCGGGGCCGCGGAGTATGAGGAGGTCGCCGACATCATCGGAACCGCGCTGGCCCAGGGAACGGGTGCCGACACCGATGCCCTCAGGGCGCGAGTCAATCGGCTGGTGTCCGATTTTCCGCTTTATCCGGGACTTGAGCAAACGATCTGACATCCGTCAGACCCACAAGGGATGTCCACACGGCGGATCCGGCGCCCACCGGAGTCCCGTGTGGACGTCTACGTTGCCACGGCATCTCTGTCGTCACAGCACGGCCGCCCCAGAACATCCGGCTCCGTCGGCTCTTGTCTACCGGTTCTTGTCCGGCCCCTTGCCGAAGGCGCGCAGGCGCACACCATTCCAATCCGCGCTCACCGTAAGTGGAACGGCGGCGTTCATGCCCGCCGTCTTCGCGGCCGATTGGACCGTGCTCGAACTGGCGGCTCCGGGCCGTCCGGGCTTGGGCGTGAGAATCCAGAATGGACCGTCATCCCCCAGAACCGTGTAGGCGTCGACGATGTCGTCAGCCAAGGTATCCTCGTCATCTCCGTCGCGCCACCACATGATGACGCCGTCGACCGCGGAGTCATAATCCTCGTCGACCAGTTCCCCTCCGGTCAGTTTCTCGATCTTCATGCGGATGCCGTCATCGACGTCATCGTCCCACATCCACTCCTGGACGATATCCCCGGAGTGAAAACCGAATTCCTCAGCGTTCTGCGATGCCGTTTCATTCACGATGGTCAATATAGCAACAACTCTCGAACAATGACGTGACGTGTTCCTCACGCGGACACTGAATGCCCCGCCTGGGACCGATTAGCCGGCGACACGACACTCCCGGCGCGACGACGAGCGAACATGCGGCCACCCCCAAGATCACGCTTGGCAACGGGGAAGGGAGTCGCCCTTCCCGGAGCTTATGGCGATCAGCGCCTTGTACGCATCCGACAACGTGCTCACCCTCACATCCCGCAGCCCGCTGGGAACATGGCCCACCACCTCATCGCAGTTGGACTTCGGTGCCAAGAACCATGTGGCGGCGTCCCTGCGCGCGCCGAGCATCTTAAGCCTGATTCCCCCGATCGCACCGACCTTGCCGGAGTCGGACATCGTGCCGGTGCCCGCTATGACCGCGCCGTTGGTCAGAGACGTCGATCCCAGCTTGTCAAGGATTCCCAAGGCGTACATCATTCCGGCGGACGGACCGCCCACATCCTCCATATTCAGGCTTACTGACACGTCGGAGACATCCACACCCAGATTCTTCGACGCGAAGGACAGCGCGGCCGTCACCGCGTGGTTCTGCGATTGGGTCATCTGACCTGTGGATTCGGAACGGTACTCATCTGCGCTCTGCCCAACGGGGAAAACCGTCTCAGTGGGAGTGACCACGGAGTCGGACCGGAACCAGGAGATCATCGCCTCCGCCGTAGTCATCGCATATCCCGGAACGCCGGATGCATTCACCGTGAGCATAAGAAGCTTGCCGGAATCCTTGTACGTGGACGCACCCTTCACGGTGATGACGGCGGTGCCCTCCGACGATCCCAGCACGTTGCGCGTGGGCCCCGGGGACTCCACGACGTAAGGACTGGGCAGAACGAGAATGACCGCGCACAGGAACACGCAGACAGCGCCGACGAAGAAACCCGCGGGACGATGCGACACATGTGCTTCCAACCGCGACAACGCGCCCCTTCCGGAACCACCAAGCGCCCGTGCGTGCCACGCGTGGTTCCGGTTTCCACGACCCCTGCCCAATGCCATCCTCATATCGCACAGTGTAGAACGCCAACCACAGACACCCCTGCCGTCAACCGACGCCATCATCCCTTCACCCCGCCGCGCGTGTCCGCACACATCCGTCCGCGCGTGTCCGCACGCACTGTCCCACGTGCGCACGCACTGTCCCACGTGCGTACGCGTCCCCATACCAAGGCTCTCATTCCCGATCATTCCTCACATCCAGCGGCCGTCTCAAGCCCCACCCCCAACGCTGATTGCAAACATTTGATGGTGGCGATGGCAGAGGACATGAACC
>NZ_CASEXV010000049.1 GCF_949292005.1 uncultured Bifidobacterium sp.
CTTGGCGCATGGATGTGGATGCTTGATTCGGAAAACGCGGGCGAGATCATCCCTGAGGAACTCGGCGAATGGCAGGCCGAATTCGGGTCCTGAGAAAGCCACTTGGAGAATAATTGCGAATCAATCAAGCGGCCTCCGGGCCGCTTTTTCGTATTCGTCGAGGGCGAACATGCACCTGAAAAGCACTTCTCTCCGATTTGTTATTCCCTCAGCTTTACCTGCGGTTTTACGATTCCGGCCTTCAAAAGAGGGCGATGATTCGGGTTTGATTCGAATCACTCGAAAAATGCCGGTTTTCAGCTCGGGAGTAATTGTGGGTGGCTTTACATCCTTTCATGGCGAGCACGAATGTCCGGTACGCGCCAAATCGCTCAAACGCTCGTCACTTCATAGAACAATCAAGAATCAAAACCGCAGGTAATAAGCATGAAATCAGCCCCGAAAACCATCGGATTCCAGGGCTGATTCGAACCTGTTATTCCTGTTTGTTGCAGGTGGTGTGATAACCACTGCGACGCTATGTGTTGCAGTGCGTCGCAGTGAATGGTTACAGGTGGCTTGGCATTTTTGGCCTTTTGCTATTCCCACTCGATGGTCGCCGGCGGCTTCGACGTGCAGTCCAGCACCACGCGGTTGATGTTCCGGCACTCGTTGGTGATCCGAGTGGAGATCGTGGCGAGCACATCGTAGGGGATGCGCGACCAATCGGCCGTCATCGCGTCCTCCGAACTGACCGGGCGCAGCACGACGGGCATGCCGTAGGTCCTCTCATCGCCCTGGACTCCGACCGAATGCACGTCGGCCAGAAGAACGACGGGACATTGCCAGATGTCACGGTCAAGTCCGGCTTTCGACAGTTCCTCGCGCACGATGGCGTCGGCCTCGCGCAGAACGTCCAGACGCTCCCTCGTGATCTCCCCCACGATGCGGATGCCCAGACCCGGACCGGGGAACGGCTGCCGCCAGACGATCTCGTCAGGAAGTCCCAGCTGGGTCCCTATTGCACGGACCTCGTCCTTGAACAACGTCCGCAGCGGCTCGATGAGCTCGAACTTGAGGTCCTTGGGCAGGCCGCCGACGTTGTGGTGGGATTTGATGTTCGCCGCGCCGTCACCACCGCCGGATTCGACGACGTCGGGATACAGAGTCCCCTGCACGAGGAAGCGCACCTCGGAGCCGGTTCTCCCGGCCTCCTCGATGACCTGCCGCTGGGACTTCTCGAAGGTGCGGATGAACTTCTCCCCGATGATCTTGCGCTTGCGCTCGGGCTCGCTGACGCCCTTCAATGCTGTCAGGAAGTCCTCGGAGGCGTCCTCGGCGATAAGCCTGATGCCCGTTGCCGCGACGAAGTCGTGCCTCACCTGCTCGGCCTCGCCCTTGCGAAGCAGACCATGATCGACGAACACACAGGTGAGCTGGTCGCCTATGGCGCGATGGACGAGAGCCGCGGCGACAGCCGAATCCACTCCCCCGGACAATCCGCAGATGACCTGGGAATCCCCCACCCTCTCGCGTATCTTTCTCACCTGATCGTCGATGATTCCCGCCGCGTCCCAGTCACAGGCCAGTCCGACGCAATCATGCAGGAAGGTGGATATCAACGCCTGTCCCAGAGGCGTGTGACGGACCTCGGGATGCCATTGAACCCCATACAGGCCACGCGACGTATCCTGCATCGCCGCTACGGGCGCGCCCTGCGTGTGGGCGAGGACCTCGAATCCCTCAGGCGCCTTCTCAACCGCCACCCCATGACTCATCCACGTGCTCTGACTGGCCGGGGATCCCGCAAGTATCCCATCGGCATGGTCGATAGTCGTCTCGGTCTTTCCGTACTCCCCCATCGCGGCACGGTCGACGACTCCGCCAAGCTCGTAGGCCATGACCTGGAAGCCATAGCAGATTCCCAGAACGGGAACGCCCGAGGAAAACAGGGACACGTCGATTCCAGGAGCTCCGGGATCGAACACCGAAGCAGGGCCACCTGAGAGGATGATCGCCTTGGGGTCCTTTGCGAGCATCTGCTCGACAGGCATGGAATGGGGCACAAGCTCCGAGTAGACATTCGCCTCGCGCACCCTGCGTGCGATCAGCTGGGCGTATTGGGCGCCGAAATCGACGACAAGGACTGGACCCTTGGCCATTTTCTCTCCTCCGGGACTGCGGTTGATGGACGTGATTCGCAAGACACCCTATTTCTATGATGCCGACCACAGACATTGTGTCCGGGCAAGACGACAAAAGGGCATGGACGACCCCGGACTGGTTTCTCCGAAAGCCGACAACACGCCGGGCAATGATTCTTGGCAGGATGAGAAGCCATATCGAACATTCATGTCGACACTCGACGACGAATGCCGATTTTCCTATGATTCCGCGGTTTTCAGGTCGTCCGTGCCTGCCATGTCTGTGAGGTTGGCAAGGCGGTCGGCGATACGAAAGGAAACAATTCCGAACACAGCAGCAAAAAAAGCGCCAAAAGTCGCAAGTCCCACGTAACATGTGTCTCGATTGGAAGTGGTTCCCCAGCGCAACCAGCGTCGAAGAATCCACGACCTACTGATAATAATCAATCGCACGCACGCGTGCAGGAGTACAGGAGTACACATGACGAATCCTGTTATTGGCACCCCTTGGAAGAAGCTCAACGCTCCGGTTTCCGAGGAAGCCCTTGAAGGCGTAGACAAGTATTGGCGCACCGCCAACTATCTTGCCATCGGACAGATCTACCTCCGTAGCAATCCGCTGATGAAGGAGCCCTTCACTCGCGAGGACGTCAAGCACCGCCTTGTTGGACACTGGGGAACCACCCCCGGCCTGAACTTCCTCATCGGCCACATCAACCGTCTTATCGCCGATCACCAGCAGAACACCGTCATCATCATGGGACCGGGCCACGGCGGACCCGCCGGAACGGCCCAGTCGTATCTCGACGGCACGTACACTGAGTACTTCCCGAAGATCACGAAGGACGAGGCCGGACTTCAGAAGTTCTTCCGCCAGTTCTCCTACCCGGGCGGAATCCCCTCGCACTACGCGCCGGAGACCCCCGGATCCATCCACGAGGGTGGAGAGCTCGGATACGCGCTGTCGCACGCCTACGGCGCCATTATGAACAACCCGAGCCTGTTCGTGCCCGCGATTGTCGGCGACGGCGAGGCCGAGACCGGTCCTCTGGCCACCGGCTGGCAGTCCAACAAGCTCGTGAATCCCCGCACCGATGGCATCGTGCTCCCGATCCTGCACCTCAACGGATACAAGATCGCGAACCCCAGCATTCTTTCCCGCATCTCGGACGAGGAGCTTCACGACTTCTTCCACGGCATGGGCTACGATCCCTACGAGTTCGTCGCCGGATTCGACGATGAGGACCACGCGTCCATCCACCGCCGCTTCGCCGACCTGTTCGAGACCATCTTCGACGAGATCTGCGATATCAAGGCCACGGCGCAGACCGACGACATGACTCGTCCGTTCTACCCGATGATCATCTTCCGCACCCCCAAGGGCTGGACCTGCCCGAAGTTCATCGATGGCAAGAAGACCGAGGGATCATGGCGTGCCCATCAGGTCCCGCTGGCCTCCGCCCGCGACACCGAGGCCCACTTCGAGATCCTCAAGAACTGGCTGGAGTCCTACAAGCCTGAGGAGCTCTTCGACGAGAAGGGCGCGGTCAAGGCCGACGTCACCGCGTTCATGCCCAAGGGCGAGCTGCGTATCGGCGAGAACCCGAACGCCAACGGTGGCCGCATCCGCGAGGACCTCAAGCTTCCGAAGCTTGACGACTATCAGGTCGATGAGGTCAAGAAGTACGGACACGGCTGGGGACAGCTCGAGGCGACTCGCCGTCTTGGCTCCTACACCCGCGACATCATCAAACTGAACCCGGACTCCTTCAGGATCTTCGGGCCTGACGAGACCGCGTCCAACCGTCTTCAGGCGGCCTACGAGGTCACCAACAAGCAGTGGGACGCCGGATACCTGTCCTCCCAGGTCGACGAGCACATGGCCGTCACCGGTCAGGTCACCGAGCAGCTCTCCGAGCATCAGATGGAAGGCTTCCTTGAGGGATACATCCTCACCGGTCGCCATGGCATCTGGAGCTCCTATGAGTCCTTCGTCCACGTCATCGACTCCATGCTGAACCAGCACGCCAAGTGGCTCGAGGCCACAGTGCGCGAGATTCCGTGGCGCAAGCCGATCGCGTCGATGAACCTCCTCGTGTCCTCGCACGTGTGGCGTCAGGATCACAACGGATTCTCCCATCAGGATCCGGGCGTGACCAGCGTGCTGCTGAACAAGACCTTCAACAACGACCACGTGATCGGAATCTACTTCCCAGCGGATTCCAACCTCCTGCTCGCGGTCGCCGAGCGCTGCTTCAAGTCGACGAACATGATCAACGCGATCATCGCCGGCAAGCAGCCAGCCGCGACTTGGCTGAGCCTTGACGAGGCGCGCGCCGAGCTCGAGAAGGGTGCCGCCGAGTGGGATTGGGCCTCCAACGTGAAGTCCAACGACGAGGCCGACATCGTTCTCGCCGCCGCCGGTGACGTTCCCACGCAGGAGATCATGGCCGCCGCCGACAAGCTCAACAAGCTCGGCGTGAAGTTCAAGGTCGTCAACGTCGTGGATCTGCTGAAGCTGCAGTCCGCGAAGGAGAACGACCAAGCCCTCTCGGACGACGAGTTCGCCGATCTCTTCACGGCCGACAAGCCGGTCCTGTTCGCCTACCACTCCTACGCGCATGACGTTCGTGGACTCATCTACGACCGCCCGAACCACGACAACTTCAACGTTCATGGTTACGAGGAGCAGGGCTCGACGACCACGCCTTACGACATGGTGCGCGTTAACGAGATCGATCGCTATGAGCTCACCGCCGAGGCGCTGCGCATGATTGATTCCAGCAAGTACGCGGGCGAGATCGACAAGCTCGAGAAGTTCCGCGACGAGGCGTTCCAGTTCGCCGTCGACAACGGCTATGACCATCCGGACTACACCGACTGGGTGTGGCCGGGCGTCAAGGTCGATCAGCCCGGCGCGGTCACTGCGACCGCTGCCACCGCTGGCGACAACGAGTGAGCCGGAGCGGGAATAGCATTCCCGCATGCTGACTGATATGGCGGGGCCCTCGTTTGCGGATGTTATCTGTAAACGGGGGCCCCGCCATAGGCGCATGATTGGCATATGGCATCGGGGCGTCTGCGCGTTCCCACCACCATTGATCGACTCCCGCCATCCGTATTGGCTTTCGGGGCTTATCAGGCGCTAACCATCGAACCGATGGTTATGGTATGTCATGGATGTGGTGATGTCGTCACATTCGCTGTCCTACAATGTGTGATGGCGTCGGACGCGCAATGGAGCATGGCCGAACGCACAACGACGAAGGAGCAGCACCGTGACCACAGCCATCTATATCGCGAGCCCTGAGGCACGAAACGGAAGGAATGCCACGGCGTTTCTCATGATTCGCGCGCTCCGCCAAGCGGGAAAGTCCATCACGGTTTTCCGACCCGTGGCCGCCGAGAACGACGTGCTGGGCATGTCGCTGGCTCGGTTTGCGAATCCCGATCATCCGAAAGAGGCCATCGCTTCCGGTGTCACCCCGTCTCGCTGGATGTCCGATTCTGACTCCTGCCGATCGGACATCATAACGGCGTATCGGGAGTTTCTTGATTCCATCGCACCCCGCCCCGACGTGTGCGTCATCGTCGGAGCCGATGGGACATCCGTATTCGCGCCAAACGCCTTCGGCGCTGACTGTTCGATAGCATGTGATCTTCACGCGCGTCTCGTCCTCGCCATATGCGCCCGTCATCGGGACGTCCGCGAGGTAGAGGAAAGCGTGCGCAACTGTCGATCCGTCATCCGTCACACTGGTGGCACAATCATGGACCTCGTTGTGACGGGATGCGACGACTCTCGTGCGCCCGAGTTCTCGACGCTGGCGGGCCATCTTTCCATCCCCGTGCAGACGATTCCTCCCGTCGCATTCGATGCCGACGACGATCGCACCCGCGACGAGGCGCTGCGACCATACGCATCACGAATCTCCGTCGATGACATAGCCGCTCTGCTCAATGCTCCGGCAGCGGTGGCGACGACACCGCACGCCTTCCAGAACGACCTGCTGGTGAGGGCCTCGTCGGACCGCAAGCGCATCGTTCTTCCGGAGGGCATGGAGGACAGAGTGCTTAAAGCAGCCGACTATCTGCTCCGCAGAAACGTCGTCGACATCACCCTGATCGGGGACAGCTCAGATATTCTGGCCAGGTCGGCCGATCTGGGGCTTCGATCGATCGAGTCCTCGACGATTATCGGCATAAACGACCCGGACTACCGCGACAGGATGGTGGAGCGCTTGTGCGAGCTTCGCGCTCACAAAGGCATGACGGAGGACATCGCCAGAAAAACACTCACCGATCGCAGCTATTTCGGCACAATGCTTGTCCAGATGGGTTTGGCAGACGGTCTTGTCTCCGGATCGGTCACATCGACCGCGTCAACGGTAAGGCCGGCCCTACAGGTGATCCGCACACGCCCGGATGCCTCCCTGGTGTCAGGAGCGTTCATCATGTGCCTTCCCGACCACCCGGTCGTCTTCGCGGATTGCGCCATCACCACGAACCCGACAGCATCGCAGCTGGCTGACATCGCCATCCAAACCGCCGGTACCGCCCGGGACTTCGGAATCGAACCGCGTGTGGGCATGCTCTCATACTCGACACTGGGTTCCGGATGCGGACCTGACGTCGATCTGGTCACCGAGGCCACCGACATCGTCTCCCAACGCTCCCCCGACCTCCCCCTTGTCGGCCCCATCCAGTTCGATGCCGCGTGGTCACCTGATGTGGCCCACGTCAAAGCTCCAGGCAACAGTGTGGCCGGACGCGTCAACGTGTATGTGTTCCCCGATCTCTCCGCGGGAAACATCGCCTACAAAGCCGTTCAGCGATCGTCCGGCGCCTTGGCCATCGGTCCCGTGCTTCAGGGACTGAACAAACCGGTCAACGACCTGTCCCGAGGTGCGAGCGTCAAGGACATCGTCAACACCATCGCCCTCACAGCCGTCCAGGCGCAGTGCTGACAATGCGCGATATCGTCGGCGACGAGGTCCACCGTGCCCTGTTCCCAACATGCTGGGTCCGTCGTGCCCACTCCGCCGTGCCGATAGCCTAAAAGGTCCCGATTCCGCATATGCCGCTTGTATCGCGTGCGGCGTATCCTCGACATGGTGGCCGTGCCTGACGCACGGATGATCAACAACACATGGAGGAAGCCCGCTATGGCGAAAACCGTCCTTGTCATCAATTCCGGTTCGAGCTCGATCAAGTATCAGCTGGTCGATCTTGAGACCGGCGAAGGCCTCGCATCCGGCCTCGTCGAAAAAATCGGCGAACCGATCGATGGACATTACAAGCACGAGTATCAGGGAACCAAGCACGAGCTCACGGAGCCCATCCACGACCATGAGCAGGGGCTCAAGCGTGTGCTCGGCCTTTTCGATGAGTTCGGTCCGAAGCTCACCGACGCGGGGATCGTGGCCGTTGGACATCGTGTGGTCCAGGGAGGCAACGTCTTCCCCAGGCCGGCACTTGTCAACGACAAGACCATCGGCAAGGTCAAGGACCTCGCGGTCCTCGCGCCCCTCCACAACGGACCGGAGGCCACCGGCGCCGAGGTCATGCGCGCGCTGCTCCCCGATGTTCCGCAGATATTCGTCTTCGACTCGTCGTTCTTCTTCCAGCTTCCCGCCGAGGCGAGCACCTACGCGCTGAACAAGGAGATCGCCGACCGCTACCACATCCGCCGTTACGGCGCCCACGGAACCTCGCATGAGTACATCGGATCGGTTGTTCCCGGAATCGTCGGAAAACCGGCCGAGGGGCTCAAGCAGATCGTGCTGCACATCGGCAACGGTGCCTCCGCGTCGGCGCAGATCTCGGGACGTCCGGTGGAGACGTCAATGGGTCTGACTCCATTGGAGGGTCTTGTCATGGGCGGTCGCACGGGTGACATTGACCCGGCCGTCGTGTTCCACCTGATCCGCAACGCCCACATGAGCGTGGATGAGCTTGACACCCTGTTCAACAAGCGCTCCGGCATGATGGGCATGACCGGCTTCGGAGATATGCGCGAGGTGCATCGTCTGGTCGCGGAGGGTGATGAGAACGCGAAGCTCGCGCTCGATGTCTACATCCACCGCATCGTCGGATACATCGGCAACTACACCGCCCAGATGGGCGGGGTGGACGTGATCACCTTCACCGCAGGAGTCGGCGAGAACGATGAGATCGTGCGTCGCCGGGTCTGCGAGAAGCTCGCGCCCTTTGGCGTGAAGCTTGACGACAAGAAGAACGAGACCCGGTCCAAGGAGCCCCGCGTCATCTCGACTCCCGACAGCTCCGTCATCATCGCGGTCATCCCGACCAACGAGGAGCTGGCCATCGCGCGCAAGTCCGCAGCGATCGCCGAAACCGGAAAAGACTCCTACGGCAACGAGTTCACCCGCTGACAGTCTGGATCCGCTGACAACGGACCATTCAGGCACGACCTGGCGGCATTGACCAGCCTCGTCCTGTGAATGAGTAAAGCCCCGCGCCACATCCATGGCGCGGGGCTTTACTCCATGGTGGCATCCTACCGGTTCTCGCCCACAGACGTTCCTTTAAGCATTCCCGTCCACATCCGTGGGAAATCGGGCAGTGTTTTGCGGGTGGTGGCGACGTCCTTAATCCGCGTGCCCGGTATGGCGAGTCCAAGCATCGCGGCGAACGTCGCCATACGATGATCCCGGTATGTGCGCATGACCGTCCCGCGAAGCGTCTCACGCGGCGCAGGGCGAATGGATACGCCATCATCAAGCTCGACGGCGTCGCAGCCCACTGCCCTCAACTGCTCGACAAGCGCCGCGAGCCTGTTGGTCTCATGTCCACGAAGATGGGCGATCCCCACAAGATCCGTCCCCGAATCGGCCACCGCGGCCAAAGCCGCCACACTAGGCGCAAGCTCACCAGCCGCGGAGAGATCAAAACGGCCAAGACCATGGATGATGCCATCAGTTGGGCCCGCCACCTCGATAAGACCGGCCGCTCGATCGCTGCCACGGTTATCTCCATCACTCCAAGGTCGACCATCAAGAGTCGCGGTCGCACCCATGCGTATGAGAATCCCCGGCAAAAGCCCTCCGGGCTGCGTCGTGGTGACCGGCCAGCGCGGAACGCGAACCCGCCCGCCTGCGATAAGCGCCGCTCCCAAGAACGGCGCGGCATTCGACAGGTCCGGCTCGACGACGACGGTATCCGGCAGTCGAAGATCCGCATGTTCAACAATCCACTGTTCCGGTGTGGGCATTGTCACTCCACCGCCCGCAGCCGTGACGTCCTGCATGGTCATACGGATGTGGGGCATGCTGGGAAGCGGGCCACCGTCATGCGTCAGCGACATGCCTTGGGGAAGTCGGGGTCCCACAAGCAGCAGTCCGGAGATGAACTGCGAGGATCGGGAGGAGTCGATTGTGACATCAGCCCGTCCCAATGGCAACGTGGTGGGAGGCGTCACCGTGAAAGGCAGGAATCCGGGATCGCCGTGATAGTCGATTCTGGCTCCGAGCTGTTCCAGCCCGTCAAGAATCGGTCTCATCGGGCGTGATTTCGCCTGGTCATCACCATCGAAGTACACCGGCCCATCGGCGAACAGCGTCAAGGCAGGAACAAAACGCATCACCGTTCCCGCAAGACCGCAGTCTATACGGCAACCGCCCGTGAACCTCCCGCCGACTGGCGGCGTGACCATCACACGCGTGTCCAAGCCATCAATCACACGGCACCGCACGCCAAGAGCCGTCAACGCGTCCATCATGAGATCAGTGTCACGTGAGCGCAACAGGCCATCAAGCTCGATGGGAGAGGACCCCAACGCGGCAAGGACAAGATAGCGGTTCGACAATGATTTGCTTCCGGGAATCTCGACCGTCGCATCAAGGGGTCCGGTCGACACAGGGGCGTTCCACAACTCCCCCGGCTTCACATCAGATGCCGGAAGCGCGGATGCGGACGTGCTGGCGGCGGAGGGGCGTGACGCGGACGGATTGGATTCAACGTTGGGCATACGCGTCATTGTACGGTGACGGGTGTCACGAATTCGCGCCGATCGCGCTCGTCATGAGATATTCTCTCAAGACGACGGCGTTGTTTCGCTCGGAATCCTTCGCCGCATACACCAGCGTCACCACGTCCTCGGACTTCAGCGCATCACGAATCTCATCAAGGTGGGGATTGGCCTCCAGCTCGGACGTGTATCTGCGTGCGAACTCCTCGAACCGTTCCGGCTGATGGCCGAACCATCTCCTCAGATCCGATGTGGGTGCGCATTCCTTCGCCCACATGTCGATCGCGGCCTTCTCCTTCGAGAGTCCTCGCGGCCAGAGCCTGTCGACAAGAATGCGGTATCCATCATCCCCGCCACGTCCGGCGTAGACTCTGGCCAGCCGAATCACACCCATCGCCATGCTCCTTCGTGGAGGTTCAACCTCCAACATCCGTGCATCCACTATCTCTACATTCAGATGCCCACTGGGGCATCCAACTACCAACACAATAAGGTCATCAGACAGCCGTCGCGAATTGTCCGACCAAAGCCTTCATCCATGCGGTGAGCGTGTCGTAACGGGCCGGCATCTGTTCGGTGAGTCTTACGATGGGCACGCTGTTCCTTGTCGCGGAATCGCTGATCGTCGTGGTGACGCTGTTTGTCTCCTGGGTATTGAGGACAAGCATCGACACATTCCCGGACGACAGGAGCTTGGTGAACGCGGTGATATCCGATGCCGAGGGCTCGCCGTCATTCGCCACGGCCTGCGAATAGCCGCTCGGCGTCGCGTCGGTCATCCCCAGATCGTCCGCGAGGTACCGGGCGACGGACTCTGTGGCGGCATACCGTTTGCCGGCGGTTTTCTTGCGCGTTGACGTGATGGTTTTCTCCAGCGATGTCTCCTCGGAACTCCATTTCTCATACAGGGTGCGGTACTGTGCCGCGTGGGTCGGATCAGCCTTTTTGTACGCGGCCGTGATGGACGCCGCGGTGGCCTTCCTCACCTTGGAGGAAAACCAGACATGGGGATTCGATCCTTCCGCGATTCCTCCGGTCGTCGCGGCGTTGACGAGAATCGCCGATGTCGCGGATGCGGCCTTGACGGCCCACGAGTCGTAGTCCGCGCCATTGACCACGGTGATGTCCGCTTTGCCAAACGCCGCGATGTTCTGCGTCGTCGGCTCGTAGTCATGGGCCTCGACGGACGTGTTCGACATGACGCTCGTCACCGAGACGTACGTGCCACCAAGCTCCTTCGCGAGTGATCCCCACTGGTTGATGCTCGCGACCACTGATA
>NZ_CASEXV010000050.1 GCF_949292005.1 uncultured Bifidobacterium sp.
ACCGCGTATTCGACGCAGGAGGCGGATGATGGGGTGCCTCAGCCTCAGCCTCAGCCGGAGTCTCAGCCTCAACAGAACGGCTACTACCGCCCCGCTCCCCAGTACGGCGCGTATGCACCGACCGCGTCGGGCTCGGATCAGGGGCAGAATGGGGTGAACGGGCCCGTGCAGAATCCGACCCAGCGCATACCCATGGGAGCCGCGCAGAACCCGGAGTCGGTAGATCAGTCGCAGGCTCCGATGCCGAATGCCGGCAACCGCAACCCGTATGTCATGCCCACGGGGAATCCGTTCACGAACAACACCGATCCCCGTTCGTCCGCGCCGGGACAGCAGGAACAGCAGGGGCCGTGGGGTCCCGGCGGTCCTCAAGGACCACAGGATCCGGCGATGATGGGGCGGTTGCCTGAGGGGTTCGGCGGCGGACGGCCCGTCCAGCGTCGGACCGCCGGCAACGTGATCGTCGCGGTCGTCGCGGCCCTCGTGTCGGCCGTTCTGTGCCTAGGCGTCGGATATGCCGCCCTGACTCAGGGGTGGGTGACCGTGCCGACGTCGGGATCGCTGTCCAGCGTCAGCTCGAACACGTCCGGATCGGGCACCGCCTCCGCGAAGACCGGAAGCGCCATCGATTGGGCCGCCGTCGCGAAGGACGTCTCCTCGTCGGTGGTGTCCATCCAGACCACCCTCTCGAACGGAACCGCCAAGGGGTCGGGGGTCATCATCAACACCAAGGGCTACATCGTGACCAACAACCACGTCATCTCCGACGCCACATCCATCGAGGTGACCCTGGCGAATGGACAGATGTACACGGCCAAGGTCGTGGGTACGGACTCTACGACGGATCTGGCAGTCATCAAGCTGGAGAACCCTCCCAGCGACCTGACGGCGGTGGAGTTCGCGGACTCCGATAACCTCGCGGTGGGGGAGGCCGTCATGGCCATCGGCAATCCTCTGGGATACGACGACACCGCCACCACGGGCATCGTGTCCGCGCTGAACCGCCCCGTTTCGGTGGAGGACGACAATAACTCCGAAATCGTGACCAACGCGGTCCAGATCGACGCGGCGATCAACCCCGGCAACTCCGGTGGCCCGACGTTCAATGCGGCCGGACAGGTCATCGGAATCAACTCGTCCATCGCCTCGACGGCCACGTCCAGCTCCGAGGCGGGATCCATCGGCATCGGATTCGCGATTCCGTCGAACCTCGTCAAGAAGGTCGCGAACCAGATCATCAAGAACGGATCGGCCAAGCACGTCATGCTCGGCGTCACCATCACCAGCGACACCGTCACCGCGGATGGCGTGACGCGTGGAGGCGCGAAGATAACGTCCTCCAACGGAAGCGCCGGAGTGGTGTCCGGAAGCCCCGCGGCCAAGGCCGGCCTGAAGGTCGGTGACACCATCGTCGCCTTCAACGGCGAGGCGGTCGGCAACAGCTATTCCCTGCTGGGATTCGTCCGGGCCGCGTCTCTGGGCGACAAGGCCACCCTCACCGTGGTACGGGACAGCAAGACGATCGCGGTGGATGTGACGCTGGACCAGCAGGAGTCGACCAGCAGCAGCTCGAGCAGCAGCGGCAACAGCAGTGGAAACAGCAACAATGAGAACAACAACAACGACGACGGCAGCGGAGACGACGGGGGTCTCTTCGATCCCTTCGGACTCTGGTAGATCCGGCGGGCCCGGGCCGTCGCGCGACGGCCCGGCGCTTTGACGGGAACGATGTCCGCGACGATCATTCGTCGCGGACATCGGCCATTCGTGCGGCATGCGCGCACACGATTCCGATTCCCCGCGCCACATCCGAGGTGTCCGGTCGCGCGAAGTTCAACCGTATATGCCTGTCGTCACCGGCTTCGACGGAGAATATGGCACCGGGCATGAACGTCACCCCATCGGCGCGGCATGCGCGCAGAAGCGTCTCGGCCCTGACGCCTTCGGGAAGTCGGGCCCAGACGTAATAGCCTCCATGGGGATCGTGCCATGTCATTCCCCGCGGCGCATGCCGTCGCAGCGCGTCCTCCATGAGATCGCGTCGACGGCGGTATGTCTTGACCAGAGCGGACACGTGGCGATCGATGGTGTCCCCTCGGAGAAGCTCGATGCAGATCCGCTGCGACGATGCGCTTGTGCGCTGGTCGATCATCCTGCGAAGTGCCGCCAGTCGTGAGATGACGTTTCCGTCGGCCTCGATCCAGCCCGTCCTCAATGCCGGAGCCACCGTCTTCGAGAACGTGGACAGATAGATCACGTATCCGGAGTTCTCCATGCCAGCCAGCGGAATCGGGGTCTCCCCTTCGTAGCGCAGATCGCCATAGGGATCGTCCTCGAGGATCAGACATTGATGCTTGATCGCGGTCTCCACCAGAGCGCGTCTCCGCTCGGCCGGTAGCGTCCTGCCGGTCGGATTCTGGAAGGTGGGGATGGTGTAGATCATCTTGGGATGGAGCCTTGAGCAATAGGCCTCGAGCATGTCGATGCGGATGCCGTCCCCGTCGGTGGGGACTCCCACGATTCGCGCCTGCGCCGAGCGGAACGCCTGCAGAGCGGGGAAGAAGGTGGATTCCTCGGTGAGGATAACGTCACCGGGGTTGATGAGGGTGCGCACGCATAAATCTATGCCCTGCTCGGAGCCGGAGAGGACCATGATGTTGAAGGCGCCGCAGCTCACGCCGCGTTGGGACATCCGTGCCGCCAGCAGTTCGCGCAGTTCGTCGAACCCCTCGATGGGGGACTCGGGCTTGCCGTCGAAGGCGTGGGACGCGAAGGCCTTCGAGCTGATGCGTCGAAGCAGGTCGTCGGGGATGTCCTTCGGGTTGGGTGATCCCGTCGCGAAGTCGATTCCCGAGCCCGGATCCTGCGCCATGTTTGCCGAGGCGATGTCGTGGTAGGTGAACCTGTTCGAGTAATCGCTGAAGAGAATCGGCCACGGGGGCGACGTGTGGACGCGGTCGGATTCCGCGTCGGCCGTCGGCTGCGGATCATGGAGGTCCCGTTCGGGACGCACGAACGTGCCACGACCGGTCATGGAGACGATAAGGCCTTCGGAACGAAGCTGGTCGTACGCCTGCATGACGGTGGCCCTGTTGACCCCGAGGTCGTGGGCCAGGGACCGTTCCGGCGGAAGGCGGTATCCGGCCACCATATGGCCGCCCAGAATCAGGCTGCGGATTTCCCCGGCGATCTGGCGGTACAGTGGGACTCCGCTATGTCTGTTCACGGTGACGCGCATGTCTATCCTTCGATGGCCGGCCGGGGAGACCGGACGGGGACGTGATGATGGTTCCGTCGGGACTCCGAGGGCGGAGTATGCCCATCACCGGCCATCATAACGGCCATCATAAGGAGAGGAACAGCTCGTGGATTCGGGTGTCCGACGTGAGCTCGGGATGGAATGCCATGGCGAGGATGGATCCCTGGCGCAGCCCCACGGGATGTCCGTCGACTTGCGTCTCCACGGTGACGTCCGCGCCCGTATCCGCCACATAGGGGCCGCGGATGAACACCAGCGGCACGTCGCCGATATCGCCGAACGACCCCGTCGTGGAGAAGCTTCCCAGCTGCCGTCCGTAGGCGTTGCGACGGACCGTGGCATGCAGGACGCCGAAGTAGACGGAATCGTCATTCTCCAGGTGTTCGGCGAGCAGGATCATGCCGGCGCAGGTGCCCAGAACGGGTCGTCCCTGACTCAGATGTCGGGATATCGGCGCATCGAGTCCGGTGGAGCGGAGGAGCCGTCCCTGCGTGGTGCTTTCGCCCCCGGGCAAGATGACCCGGGTGATGGAATCGTCCCAGTCATCCGCGGATCGCAGGAGCCGCCACGGGGCGTCGATGGCGTCCAGCATCGCGGCGTGCTCGGCGAAGGCGCCCTGGACCGCGACGATTCCGGTCACGTCGTCGCCTTGGAGGCGCGACCGCTCCTTGGTGATGTATTCGGCGGCGAGAACCATCGCCTACTCTCCCCTCTTGGCCATCAGAGTGGTTATCTCGTCCTCGTTGATGCCCACCATCGCCTCGCCGAGGTTCTCCGACAGGCGAGCGATCTTGTCCGAATCGCGCCAGTCCGCCGTCGCCTGCACGATCGCCGCCGCGCGCTTGGTCGGGTCCCCGGACTTGAAGATGCCCGATCCGACGAACACGCCCTCGGCACCCAGCTCCATCATGAGCGCGGCGTCGGCGGGAGTGGCGATGCCTCCGGCGGCGAAGTTGACCACGGGAAGACGGCCGTTGCCGTGGACGTACCGGGCGAGATCCAGGGGCACGGCGAGCTCCTTGGCGGTCTCGAACACCTCGTCGTCGCGCAGGGCCGCAAGCTGGCGGATCTGCCTGTTCATCGTGCGCATGTGCCGCACGGCCTGGATGACGTCGCCGGTGCCGGGCTCGCCTTTGGTCCGGATCATCGAAGCGCCTTCGGCGATGCGTCTCAGGGCCTCGCCCAGATTCTTCGCCCCGCAGACGAAGGGAACGGAGAAGCGCGTCTTGTCGATGTGGTGGACGTCGTCGGCGGGGCTGAGCACCTCGGACTCGTCGATGTAATCGATGTCGATGGCCTGCAGAATGCGGGCCTCGACGATATGCCCGATGCGCACCTTGGCCATCACCGGGATCGATACGGCTTTCTGGATGCCGTGAATCATCGCCGGGTCGCTCATGCGCGACACCCCGCCGGCCGCGCGGATGTCCGCCGGGATGCGCTCGAGCGCCATCACCGCGCAGGCACCGGCGTCCTCGGCGACGCGGGCCTGATCGGGGGTGGTCACGTCCATGATGACCCCACCCTTGAGCATCTGAGCCAGATTGCGGTTGAGCTCCGCTCTGTCTGGCGCCTCGGACCGTTCCGGTGCGGTATCGTTCGTCTGTGATGATGCCATGATCGTCCTTTCCCTCATGATGATGCCGCTCGTCAGCCTAGAATCGGCGCCTTCGTCGCAACAGGTCCAATCCGGGAGTTTGAGACCCAGCCAATCCCTTGTGGTATCCTGCCAATCAGGCCACGATGCGTGTGGCCGTTGGCGGATTAATCCGCCTGCATAACTGAAGATGTCATCTTTACGCCGTGTATCGAGCAGCGCCCCGTGTGCCGTCGATGGGTTAACAAGGCGTGCCATGCCGCCTCCGGCAGTTTCCCGGGGACGATACATCCGCGTAAGGAGAATCGATGCGTCGCATCGTCGATCGTGTTTCCCAGGTGCCCATGCTCGCGGTCACCGTTATCTCAGTCTTTCCCATCGCCCTGTTATGGGGCGTGCGCTGGGGATGGACGCCATTCCAACGGACCTGGCTCCCCTCGATTGGACAGAGCGTGGTCGTCGCCGTGGTCGTCGCCACGGTGGTCCCGATGGTCGTCGACGTGGCATCCGATCTCCTCCACGGCAAGGCGGGAGTGGACGTGCTCGCCATCATGGCGCTCGTCTCCACGCTTCTCGTCGGACAGTACTGGGCCAGCTGGGCTGTTGCTCTTATGGTGTGGTCGGGCGATGCGATCGAACGATACGCGAACGGTCGGGCCACATCGAGTCTTAATGCCTTGGTGTCCGCCGCTCCCAGACAGGCTCATGTGGTCACCCTTCGGGGAGTGGGCTCATCCGGACGCGCACGCGATGTCGATGGATGGAGAAGCACGGGAGATTCGATATCGAGGGGGGGATTATCCTCCACCCAAAGTCCTCAGCCGGACTCCGGAATAGATGACCACTTCCGCACGGTTCCCGTCGATGAGGTTGGTGTCGGTGATGTCGTCCTCGTGCTGCCCGGCGAGATCGTTCCCGTCGATGGCAGTCTGCTCAGCGTCAGCGCCATCCTGGATCTGAGCAGCATCAACGGGGAATCCGTCCCGCGCGAGGTGTTCGCCGGAGCAAGGGTGCTGTCCGGAGCCGTGAACGGAGCCACGGCGATCACGGTCAAGGCCACGCGAGTGTCGGCCGATTCGCAGTATCAGCGCATCCTCGCGATGGTCGCGGACGCCCAGGAGTCGCGTGCCCCCGCGGTTCGCATCGCGGACAGCCTGGCAGTCCCCTTCACCGTGGCGTCCCTTCTCATAGCGGGCGTCGCCTGGGCCCTATCCGGCACCCCACTGCGGTTCGCTCAGGTCCTCGTCCTCGCCACCCCATGCCCGCTGCTGATTGCGGCGCCGGTGGCCTTCGTCGCGGGGACGGGACGTCTGGCCAGAGCCGGCATCCTCGTGAAAAGCCAGGATGCTCTCGAGGCATTGGCGCACGTTGGCCATGTCTTCTTCGACAAGACGGGAACGCTTACCTCGACCGTCCCTCAGGTCGTTGGCGTCGACATGGTTCCCGGGTCGGTCAGACCGCAGGGATTGTCGGGCGAGTGGGATGCCGACAGGATCCTGGAGCTTGCCGGCGTGGTCGAGACATATTCCGTGCATATTCTGGCCAAGGGCATGGCGCGGGCCGGATCCGAGGCGTCGGGCCGTCGGCGGGGGAATCATCGCCGGCCGGTTGTCACCGGCGTGCGCGAGGACGCCGGCAATGGGATCCAGGCCGATGTGGACAGCGTCCAGGTGCGTGTCGGGCGGTCTGGCTTCGTCTCCGACCAGGACGCAGGCGGCGTCAAGGACGTCCACGGATGGCGTCCGCTGGAGCCCGATGAGATGGTCGCCTACGTGTCCTGCGATGGTGCTCTGGCCGCGCGCGTCGTCATGCGCGACCTTCCCCGGGCGAATTCGCGTTCGACCTTGGATGCGCTGCGCGGCATGGGGGTGGATCTGACCATGGTGACGGGAGACAGGGCCGAGTCCGCACGGGTCATCGCCGATGAGGTCGGCATCGACGACGTGCGCGCCGATCTGCTCCCGCAGGACAAGGTCGCCGTGGTCTCCGGCGGCGGTGCAGGGCGTTCACGGTCCCGCACCGCCACCATGATGGTGGGCGACGGCGTCAATGACGCCCCGGTACTCGCCGCAGCCGACGTCGGTATGGCGATGACGGACGGAACCGCCACGGCCGCCGCCGATTCCGCCCCGGCCGTCATCATGAACGACGACATCGCTTCCGTGTACCGGGCGCTGTCGATTGCGCGTCGAACCACACGAGTGATGCTTCAGGCGGTGGTCGGCGGGCTTCTGCTGGCGCTTCTGGGCATGGTCGCCGCGGCCTTTGATCTTATTCCCGTCGTGGTCGGGGCGTTCCTTCAGGAAGGCATCGATGTGGTGTCGATTCTTTGGGCGCTGACCGCGTTGGTCGACGTCCCGCACCCGACCTCCGTGGTCGACGATGGCGATGTCCTCGTGCCCCATCTCGCGTGACCCCTGCCGTAATGGCGTCGATTGCATTAGGCTAGAGCGCGTGACTGAGAACTCTGAACTTCGCATCGCCGTCATCGGCGCCGGCCCGGCTGGTGTCTACTCGTCCGACATCTTTCTGCGTCAACTGCGCAAAATCGGCGCGGACATGGGGTTGGGCGACAAAGCCCGCATCGATCTTTTCGAGAAGCTTCCCGTCCCGTTCGGGCTCGTCCGCTACGGTGTGGCGCCCGACCATCCCAGTATCAAATTCATCGCGGACGCGTTGGAGAAGACGCTCGACAATCCCGACATCCATCTGTACTGCGATGTCGAGTTCGGCAAGGATCTCACGTTGGAGGACCTGCTGGAGCGATACGACGCGGTTCTGTTCGCAACCGGGGCGGTGGAGGACAAGCCGCTTCCCATTCCGGGAACGGAACTTGACGGCGTCTACGGGGCAGCGCGCTTCGTGGAATGGTATGATGGATACCCCACCGGAGCTCGGCAATGGCCGTTGGATGCGGAGAGCGTGGCCGTCATCGGTGGCGGCAACGTCGCGATGGATGTGGCCCGCGAGCTTATGCGTGACGCCGACGATCTGAAAAGTCGCACCGACATCCCCGACAACGTCTACGAAGGCATCAAGGCCAACAAGGCCCGTGAGCTCCATCTGCTCGTCCGTCGTGGAGTCGCCCAGGCGAAGTTCTCGGTGCAGGAGCTTCGCGAGCTGGAGAAGCTTCCCGGAGTCCAGTTGATCATCGACGAG
>NZ_CASEXV010000051.1 GCF_949292005.1 uncultured Bifidobacterium sp.
CGGCGGAACGGTTGTTGTGCTTGGCGGCACCGGAAGAAACTTCGGAGCCGGATTCTCCGGAGGTCGAGCCTTCGTTCTCGATCTCGACATCAATAAGATCAACCCTGGTGCCCTGAAAACGGATTCCCTTCGCCTCCAGCCACTGGATGACGAGGAATCGGAGCTGGTCCGGTCGCTGGTCGAGCGCCATCGGCAGGAGACCGGCTCGCGTTTCGCCGCGGATCTCCTTGAGGATTGGCATGCCTCCGCGCTGAGATTCACGTCCATCGCGCCACGGGCCTATCTCGCGATGTCGCAGGCGATGGTCGTCGCGGAGAAGAACCATGTGGACTTTAACGCCCCTGGGGCGTGGGAGAACGTCTACGAGCAGGTCATGGAAGGAGCGCACTGACATGGGCGACCCACGAGGATTTCTAAAGGTCCGCACACGCCGTGAACTGGCCGAGCGTCCCGTCGAGGAGCGCATCAGGGACTGGTTCGATGTTCACGCGGAGGACGGCCTCCAGCCATGGACGACGGAGCAGGCGGCACGCTGCATGGATTGCGGGACGCCGTTCTGCATGACGGGATGCCCTTTGGGGAACATCATTCCGGAGTTCAACGATCTCGTCCGCCAAGGCAAATGGGAGGACGCATACCACCGCCTGTCGATGACGAACAACTTCCCCGAGGTCACGGGGCGTATATGCCCCGCTCCATGTGAGCAGGCCTGCGTTTTGGGAATACACCAGCCTCCGACCATGATCAAGCTTGATGAGCTGACCATCATCGATCAGGCTTGGGATCTCGATCTTGTCACGCCGATGGCTCCCGAACGGTTAACCGACATGACCGTGGCCGTCGTTGGATCCGGCCCGTCCGGTATGGCCTGCGCCCAGCAACTCACACGCGCCGGACACACGGTGGTCGTCTATGAGCGGTCCGATGCCATCGGCGGTCTGATGCGCTATGGAATTCCCAATTTCAAGCTTGACAAGCATCTGCTCGACAAGCGGGTCGAACAGATGGGGGCGGAGGGCACGCGTTTCGTCACCGGCGTGGAGATAGGAAAAGATCTCGGCTGGGAGGAGCTCCGCGACCGGTACGATGCCGTCGTCGTGGCCATCGGATCGACCGTTCCGCGTGACATGTCGATTCCGGGACGCGAACTTGACGGCATCCATTTCGCGATGGACTTCCTGCCGGACGCGACAAGGCGCATATACGGCGTCAAGCCCGAGAAGAACATCACCGCGAAGGACAAGCATGTGGTCGTCATCGGCGGAGGCGACACGGGGTCCGACTGCTTGGGAACGTCGCTGCGACAGGGGGCGAAGGACGTCACCGTGCTGCAGATCATGTCGAAGGAGCCCGATTCGAGGCCGGACAACCAGCCGTGGCCCACTTATGCCCGCACCTACCAGAAGACCTCCTCGATGGAGGAGGGCGGCACATACGTCTACGACACGGACTCCCTGAAATTCGTGGACGGCGATGAGGATGACGACCGTGTGACCGTGGAGGACTCCGCGACGACCGAGGGATTCATCGCGGATCGCGACGGCCATGTGACGGGATTGAAAATCGTCAATGTGGCACCGGGAGAGAACGGGCCATTCACCAGGCAGGCAGGAACGGAACGGGTCATTCCCGCCGATCTCGTCCTCATCTCCGTGGGATTCCTCCACCCCGACACATCCACCCTTCTCGACCAACTTCCGGTCGAACTTGACGGCCGCGGCAACATCTCACGCGACACGGCCTTCGCCACCTCGCAGGATGGTGTTTTCGCCTGCGGCGACGCGGGACGGGGTCAGAGTCTGGTCGTGTGGGCCATCTCCGAGGGACGAAGCTGCGCGGCGGCGGTGGACCGCTATCTGACCGGCGGTACCGAGCTGCCCTCACCCATCACCACCACCCAGCGCCCGATGATGCTTCCGCGTCGGTGACGCCGTCCCTAGCGGCGACGCCTAGTATGGTCTCATCCAATGAAGGAGGAGGGTTATGTCCAATCGTGAGGAAAGGCGGGCCCGCGCCCGCCAGGAGCGCCGTGGCAGATCCGCGCCCGCGTCGAGGCCGGTCGTGGCTCGGTCATCGCGAACGATGAACGAATACGACCTGCAGGAACGGTCCCGACGTCTGACGGAGGAATCCGGCGAGCCATGGACGCCATCCGGATCGACGGACGACGGCTCGGACCATAGCCATGCGACGGGCTCATCCCGCCACTCGTTCCGATGGTGGATTCGCGTGGCCTGCTGGGCGCTTATAGCGCTTTCCGCGATCGCCTTCCTTGTGGCCATGTGGCTTCCCTCTCATCCGCTGTGGCTGATCATCGTCGTGTCGGTGGCATTCGCTCTGGGAGTCATGTCCCTGTTCTTCATCTCCCGCGATCCGTCCTCGAATCCGCGGCTTGACGACAACGGGACGGCCGTGTGAGATGAATCCGACCACTCCGGCGCTGGAAATACGGGATGTGAATCTAAGACGCCAGGGACGCACCCTGATTTCGGACGTCAACCTCACCGTCCAACAAGGGGAGAAGTGGATTCTTTTCGGTCCCAACGGAATCGGGAAATCCACGCTGGTGCGGATGATGAGCACCCGAGGGCATCCGACCGAGGGAACGGTCACGATTCTTGGAAACAGACTGGGCAAGGTCGACGTGTTCTCATACCGCAATCGGATCGGGCTGAGTTCCGCGGAGCTGTCGCGCGCCTTCCCTCCCGACGAGGATCCATTGGACGTCGTCCTCACGGCGTTGACCGCAACCACCGGACGATGGCGCGAGACGTTCACATCTGGGGATGTGTCGAAGGCCCGTGCTCTGCTGCGCCGCTTCGCCATCCCCTATGTCGAGGGGAAGCGCATGTACCGGCTTTCCGAAGGAGAACGCACGCGCGTCCTGGTGTGCCGGTCGCTTATGGCCGATCCGGATCTTCTCATATTGGACGAGCCGACGACAGGACTTGACCTCGGAGGACGGGAGATCGCCCTTCAAGCCCTCTCCCAGATAGGTAAGGAGGGCGGTTCCCGTGCGGTTGTCCTGGTGACGCACCGTCTTGAGGAGATTCCCGCCGGATTCGACAACATCGCCATTATGGGCCGAATCGGGAACGATGGGACGGAAGACGTGAAGAACGGGTATACCAGCGGCGACCCCACTCCGGGAACGATTGTGTATGCCGGTGATCTCGAACATGGGCTGACATCGCAGAGGCTATCGCAGGTCTTCGGGCTTCCGCTGACCGTCACCCACACGCACGGACGATGGGCGGCCTACGCACATGAGCGATGAGGAGAGCATGCATATCCAGACGTCCCGTGGTCCTCTGAGACCTGGCGAGAAGGTGCAGCTCACAGATCGGCGCGGACGGCGCTACACCGAGCAGCTTGTCCGTGGCGCAGTGACGCAGACTGACCACGGCTTCATCCGCCATGACGACATCATCGGCATCGAGCCGGGGGGAGTTGTGACATCGGTGAGCGGGTCGCGCGTCCGCACCGCACGGGAGTCTGGGCAGTCCGGGGAGGCCGATGGATCGCCTTCGAAACCCTGGAAGGGGGCGCGCGACATCGGAGGCTGGCCCTACATGGTCATGAGGCCACGGGCGATCGACTACATCCTGTCCATGCCCAGAGGCGCGCAGATCATGTACCCCAAGGACATCGCGCAGGTTCTCGCGGTGGGGGACATCCGCCCCGGCATGAGTGTGCTTGAATCCGGTGTGGGCTCCGGAGCGATGAGTCTGGCGCTTGTGCAGGCCGTGGGCCCCTCGGGGTCCCTGGTGAGCGTGGAGGTCCGGCCTGATTTCGCAAAAGTCGCCCGGGCCAACGTGTCTCTTTTCCTCGGCTACCAGCCGTCGTGGTGGGATCTTCGTGTGGACGACTGCGATTCGGCCGCATTGTCCATGCCCGAGCACCGCATCGACCGTGTCGTGCTTGACATGCTGGACCCGTGGAACCGTCTTGACCAGATCTGGAGGATCATGGCCTCAGGCGGAATTCTGGTGGCGTATGTGACCACCACATCTCAGATGTCGAGGATGGCCGAGGCCCTCCGGGGATCCGACCACTGGACGGAGCCGGAGATCGGCGAGACCTTGGCCCGCGGGTGGAAGGCGGATGGCCTGGCCGTGCGTCCCGAGCATGAGATGATCGGACACACGGGCTTCCTCATCGTGTCCCGAGCCATGTCTCCTGGAGTTGTTCCGCCGAGACGCCACGAGAGGGCCGCGAAGGACACGTGTCGCGACATCGACTCCCTCACGCCTCAGGAGCGTCGCAGGGAGCTGGAGGAGCTGGAGCTCAGGGACATATCAGACCGTAAGCTCCGCAAGGTTCTGCGCGACCTCGACCGGCAGACCTCATATCTTGCATCCGAGTCCCGCCGCGACATCGACGGCTGCGACCACGGAAACGCGAAACCGAAGGATGAGCATGAAGGAGACGGAGATGGGCGCTGACATGTCGGTATTGGCCAAACGTTGGTCGCGGAAGGCTCATGTGCTAATCCTGATGCGTCACGCCAAGGCAGAATCCGGGGTCGATCTGCCTGACATCGACCGTCCGCTCACCGACAAGGGCCTCAAACAGGCGAAGCGAATGGCGAAAGGACTGGTCGCCGCGGATCTGGTGCCCGACCGCATAGCGTGCTCAGGTGCGGCGCGCGCCCGGCAGACGTTGGACCGCATGCTCGCGGTTCTTGGAGACCATCCCAAGGTCGACTACCGGAAAAGCCTCTATGATGGCGGGGTTCAGGCTGTGTTCGAAGAGCTCCGGCAGACGTCCGACGACACCCACGTTCTTCTTGTCCTGACGCACGAACCGACGGTTTCCGTCGCGGCGCAATGGCTGTCGTCATCCGATTCCGATGCCGGCGCGCTTTCCCTCGTGGGGCTGGGGATGCCGGTCGGCAGTGCGGCCATCCTCACCGCTGATGAGCCTTACAGCCGGTGGCAGGTGCGATCCGCGCGGCTGGAGGGAGTGGTAAGGCCCAAGGATCTGCGATGACGATTCGCGCCGGACGGACCATCATCTCCCGTCATGCGCAAGCACTGAAGACTTTCCCCGGCTCGCTATAAACTAACGTTATAACGACACCACAATGCATCTAATAACTCTGCATAACCATTGTTGCTACCCTGTATAACGGTCACCTCACCATAACGACTACATCAAAGGACGTGCCATGCCATTGCTTACTTCCGTATCCGGATTCCCGCGCGTGGGCCGTGACCGCGAGCTCAAGAAGGCGATCGAGGGATATTGGCGAGGCGACCGGTCGCTGGATGAGATCCGAAAGACGGCGTCCGATCTTCGCCGGCGCCATTGGAAGCTGCAGGCCGACCAGGGAATCGACCTCATCCCCAGCAACGATTTCAGCTACTACGATCAGATGCTCGACACCGCGATCATGCTTAACGCCGTGCCGCAACGCTATCGTTCCCTATCCTTCGAGAATCCCGAGGACGCCCTGTTCGCCATCGGACGTGGCTATCAGGGCGAACGCGGCGATGTCACCGCGCTCCCGATGAAGAAGTGGTTCACCACGAACTACCACTACATCGTCCCGGAGATCGACGAGGCGACGGACATACGGCTTGCGTCCACCAAGCCCTTCGACGAGTTTCTCGAGGCACGGTCCGCGGGGATCGACACGAAGCCCGTTCTCATCGGTCCCTACACCTTCCTCAAGCTCGCACGCGATCCCCGCGCGGAGGAGCTGGACATCGACCGTGGATTGATCAACGCGGTATCGGCAGTCTACGCAACCATCCTCACCCAGTTCTCCGAACTTGGCGCGTCGTGGGTCCAGATCGACGAGCCCTATCTGTCGATGGACAAGGAGCCGGGGGACGAATCGCTGTTCACTTCGCTGTACGCGCCGATCCTCGCGGCGGGACGCGGCGGCGTGAAGGTTCTTCTCAACACGTACTTCGGTCATGTCGCAGACATCTACGAAAGACTCACCCTTATGGGATTCGACGGGATCGGCCTTGATCTGGTCGAAGGCCGTCGCGGGACCCTCGAGGCCGTGCGCCGGTATGGGGTGCCCGAATCCACGACGCTTGTTGCCGGATTGGTCAATGGGCGCAACATCTGGCGCAATAACTACGCCGACAGCCTTGAAATCGTTGACGAGCTGCGCTCGATCACGCCGAATGTCGCCATATCCACGGCATGCTCGCTTCTCCATGTCCCCTACACCACGGAAGGCGAGGACGCTCTGGGGCAGGATGTTCTCAAGCATTTCGCCTTCGCCCAGGAGAAGATCGAAGAGCTTAATGAGATTTCCCGGATCGCAGACCTCGACAAAGCCGGGCGCGAGACCTCGAGGGAGATGTCGGCGAATCGGTCGCTTTTCGATGGCAGCAGGGTGTCTGCCGACCCGGATGTCGCGAAACGCATCGACTCGCTCACTCCGGAGGATCTCGTCCGTCATCCCGCTCGCGCGGAACGCCAACGGGTCCAGCGCGAGGAGCTTGGCCTTCCCCTTCTGCCCACGACCACGATCGGCTCGTTCCCACAGACGCGCGAGGTGCGCTCGGAGAGGGCGAAGCTGCGCAAGGGCGAGATCGACCAGAAGACATACGACACCTTCATCCAGAACAAGATCGACGACGTGATCGCGCGTCAGGAGTCGATTGGTCTGGACGTTCTCGTCCACGGCGAGTTCGAACGCAACGACATGGTCGAATACTTCGGCCAGAATCTCAATGGATTCCTCTTCACCCGCAACGCCTGGGTCCAGTCCTACGGGACACGGTGCGTGAAGCCCCCCATCGTCTGGTCCGATGTGTCCCGCGCTCGTCCCATCACCGTCAGGTGGAGCTCATACGCGCAAAGCCGCACATCCAAGATCGTCAAGGGCATGCTCACCGGGCCGGTGACCATACTCAACTGGTCATGGCCACGCGAGGACGTGTCGCATGAGGTTCAGACCAGGCAGCTCGCGCTTGCGATCCGCGACGAGGTGCTTGATCTCGAGAAGGCCGGCATACGCGTGATTCAGATCGATGAGGCCGCCTTGAGGGAGAAGCTTCCTCTTCGGCGCAGCGACTGGCACCGGGAGTATCTGGACTGGGCCATTCCCGCCTTCCGACTGGTGCATTCGGGCGTTCGTCCCACCACCCAGATCCACACCCATATGTGCTATTCGGAGTTCAACGACATCATCCGCGACATCGACGATATGGACGCGGACGTGATCTCCTTCGAGGCGTCCCGCGGCGATCTTGTCGTGCTTGACGCTATTCATGACGCCCATTTCGAGACGGAGGTGGGACCAGGGGTCTACGACATCCACTCACCTCGGATTCCCGGAGTCGATGAGCTTGTCACTCGGATCCGCGAGATTCTCGAGAAGATCGACGCCGAGAAGGTGTGGATCAATCCGGACTGCGGCCTCAAAACCCGTGGCGAGGACGAGACATGGTCCAGTCTGGAGAACATGGTCGAGGCCGCGAGGATCGTGCGGTCCGAACTGGGGCGTTGATGCACAATCCACGTTTCTCGCTTGAGGTCTTTCCTCCGCGACGCACCGGGCCCGTCACCACCATCTACGACACGTTGGATGGACTGGAGGGTCTGAGTCCTGATTTCATCTCCGTGACGTATGGCCACGGGTCGCAGGCCGACAGGTCTGCGACCGCACGCATCGCCGCGACGGTGGCGGGGGAATACCACATTCCGGTCGTCGCCCATCTGACATCCCTGTACGCCGACGAGTCCAGCGTCGAGGAGACTCTCCGCGCCTTCGACAGGGCCGGGGTCAAGTCGGTGCTCGCGCTTCGCGGGGATCCGGTCGACGGGCTCGAACCCACCGGTGTGTTCCCCCATGCGAGCGATCTCGCCGCGTACATCCACGGGCTCCGACCCGACATGATTCTTATGGGCGCCTGCTATCCGGAGTGCCACGCGGATTGCGCGTCCCTGGAGGAGGACGTGTCGAATCTGGCCATCAAGGTGGAGTCCGGGGTGAGCAGGCTGATCACCCAGCTGTTCTACGACAACGACGACTTCTACCATTTCATGGATGTCTGCCGGGCGCACGGCATCGACGTTCCCGTGCACGCCGGAATCATGCCCATTATCAGCGAGAAGTCCGTTCGCGGCATGGCCCGACGCGGAGGATCGCACATCCCTGCGCGCGTGGAGGCTCTGCTGCGCAAGTGGGGGGACGATCCGGATTCTCTCAGAAGCGCGGGGATAGTCTATGCCTCCGAGCAGATCGCCGACCTCGTGGCCAACGGCGTTGATGGCGTCCATCTATACACCATGAACAGGCCGGCCACGACGCGTCGGATATGGAGGAACGTCTCCTCCCTTTTCTCCGTCGAATGACCGGTCCGGCAACGGGAGCGCCCGCACGCGCTAGATTGTAATCATGTCAGACCGTTCGACCGCACCCATCGGCGTCAGGGATCTTCTCAGAGCCGGAATCCGCCATCCAGGGGATGTCGGGGACGTCGTCCGCGCCCTATGCTCGGAGAGCGGACCCGATATCGATCCGACCGAGCTCATCAGGATCCTCACAGCCACATGCGATCCCGACATGGCGTTGCGGAACGTTACCGACGTCATGGAATCGCTAAGGGATGTCGGACGTACCGCGCCTTTGACCTCGCAGGAGTTTGACGGACTCCTCCGCGTTCTGGGAGCGAGCTCCACCATGGCGATGATGATGAGGAACCGTCCGGATCTCGTGCTGTCCGTGCTGAACGTGTCCCACGATGGTAGTCATTCGGGCCGGCTGGTCGCGGATGCGGTGACACGGAATCTCATGACCGCCGTCGGAGCCGATTCCTCATCGGGATACGCCGTGTCGGGTCTGGATCTCACGACGGCCGCCCGGAATCTACGGCGGGAATACCATCGCCGTCTCGCGGCCATCATGGCATGGGACCTTCTGGCCGCCGATCCAATGGATGTCCAGCCAATGATCAGCGCGGCCCTGTCGGATCTGGCCGACGCCACTCTCGACGCGGCGCTGGCGATCGCCCGGGGGAGCACCGCGGACTCGTCCATGTGCCGGTTCGCGGTTATCGGCATGGGAAAACTGGGAGCTCAGGAGCTCAACTACGTGTCTGACGTCGACCTCATCTATGTGGTCGAGCCGGCGGACGGCACCACCGACGTCCAGAAGGCGCTCCGCGTCGGGGCGAGGATGGCGCTCACATTGCAACGCGTGTGCCAGTCCGTGATCCCCGGAGTGGATGAGCCGACGCTATGGCAGATCGACACCGCTTTGCGTCCCGAGGGGAAGGACGGGCCTCTGGTCCGCCGCCTCGACTCGCACCTCGACTACTACCGACGCTGGGCGGAGAGCTGGGAGTTCCAGGCGCTTCTCAAGGCGCGGTGTGTGGCCGGCGACCGCGACCTTGGAAGGGATTATGTGGATGGCACAAGGCCTTTGGTCTGGTCCGCCTCCACCCGGAGAAACTTCGTCAACGACTGTCAGGAGATGCGCCGCCGCGTGGAGTCGCTTATCCCCGAGGATCTGAGAGACCGTGAGATCAAACTGGGATGCGGCGGACTGCGGGACGTGGAGTTCACGGTTCAGATGCTGCAGCTCGTCCACGGCCGGACCGATGACGGCTTGCGCGTGGCCGGCACCCTGCACGCGCTGCGCGTGCTCTCCGAAGGCGGATACGTATCCAGGAAGCAGGCCCGGGAATTGGCCGACGACTACAGATTCGAACGCGTCCTCGAACATCGTCAGCAGATGTGGTCCCTCAAACGCACGCATCTTTTCCCCGACCTCGGACAGGGCAACCGCGGCGGTCTGGACCGCAAACGCGAGGTGACGACCGATCTGCTCGACCACAATGACGAGCTGAGACGTCTGTCAAGGGCATTCTCCCTCCGACCAGAGGAGCTTCTTGAGCGTTTCGACCGGACCAGACGCGAGGTGCGCCACCTCCACATGGAGATCTACTACCGCCCGATGCTGCCGATCACCGCGCAACGCGACAGCGACGCCTTCTCCCTTAACGATGCCGCGGTCCATGATCGTCTCAGATCCATTGGATTCGAGGATCCCTCAGCCGCCATAAGACATATGGACGCCCTTACCGCTGGCCTGTCGCGCGCAGCCAAGATCAACCGCATCCTGCTTCCGGCCGTTCTTGAATGGCTTGGTCAGGGCCAGAATCCGGATATGGGCCTTCTCAACTGGCGGCGTCTTGAGGAGCATTTTGGATCGGACCGCGAGTATCTGGGGTTCCTCAGGGACTCGCCCTCGGCGGCGCAACGTCTATGCCACATCCTCGCCGATTCACGCTTTCTGGGAGACGCGCTCAACAAATCGGCCGAATCCATCACCTGGCTGGGCGATGACGCGCTTTTGACGCCACGGTCGCGCGGAAGCCTTGACGTGCAATGCCGGGCCGCGGTCGATCGATCACCTGATGATCTGGCCGACGTGGCCATGTCGCTGCGCATGATGCGCAGACGAGAGATCGAGCGCATCGGCCTCGCCTGGATCAGCCATGTGATGAGCGACGAGGATTGTCTGACGGCGTTGACCGAAGTGACGGATTCCCTCATCGACGCGGCCCTGTCATGGTCCTGCTCAGATGTCGCCGGATCGTCGGAGCGCAGACCCGCATCAGTCAGCGTCATCGGCATGGGAAGATACGGCGGCCGGGAACTGAATTTCAGCTCGGATGCCGACGCGATCATCATCTACCGTCCGGAACCAGGGGCTTCGGATTCCGACGCGTCGGAATACGCCAGGGGCGTGGTGGACCGTCTTCGAACCATCCTCCAAGGTCCGATGACGACCGAACCGGCGATCTCGCTCGACCTGTCGCTCCGTCCCGAAGGTCGTAACGGCCCACTAGTGCGATCCTTAGAGTCCTGCGCCGAATACTATTCGTCATGGTCAAGCGTGTGGGAGCATCAGGCGTTGATCAGGGCCCGTCACACGGCCGGGGATAGGGATCTCTCCGCGGATTTCCTCTCACGTGTCGCGGATCCGCTGAGGTTTCCCGCAGTGCCACCGGATGAGGAAAACGTCGCGGAGATTCGACGTCTCAAGGCACGCATGGAGGGGGAGAGGCTGCCCCGCGGAGTTCGCCGCGACCGTCATCTCAAACTGGGTCTGGGGGGATTGTCCGACGTCGAGTGGACGGTGCAGCTTCTTCAGCTTCGCCATGCCGGCCACGAACCCGCCTTACGGACCGGATCGACGATGACCGCGCTGGACGCCCTCGTGTCGCTCGGGCTGATCGGAGAGGGCGACGGAACGATTCTGCGGAACTCATGGCGCTTGTGCACCGCCGCCAGAAACGCGAACTATCTCTGGACGGGAAGGACATCACAGGCCGATGTTCTTCCCGACGACCGCTATTCCCTCGCCGGAGTGGCCTCATGTATGGGATACCCGCCTCATCATGGTCAACAATTCGACAACGATGTGATGTCGGCTATGAGACGTTGCCGCGAGGTGGCCAGACGGCTTTTCTATGGAGCGGTGGACATCTCATAGAGACACAATCGCGCATGGAGGCACAATCCCACAGGCACAGAGGACGTCGCATGGAGCGGGACATCGCGTGAGAACGGTGGGACATCGCTAAGGAGCGAGGGTATTCCGTAGTCCGTCGATATCCCCGGGCCGATATCCCCGGGCCGATGTCCCGGGCCGGCATAGGACACATACACGAATCGTCGCCAGATGACGGTCGGCCCGTATCCGGAACTCGCATGCGGGAACCATTGACACAAAAGCGATTATTGAAAGAAACACTTATTCTATCCACAGAACGTGTAAAAAACAAGTCTTGATTTCCTTGAAGTCGCGTCCCCATAATGGTTGACTATGATGAATATCTCATTGACCGACCCTCGGACGACGGAGACGCTCCGGTCATGTCCGGTCGGCATGGACGTGGTGATCGACTCGGTGAAACTGGACGACGTCCATCGCTTCCGTCTCTCGGAGCTCGGCCTCAGGGAGGGCCTGCATGTGCGCGTCGCCCAGCGCTGCGCCTTCGGTGGGCGTCTGGTGGCGCGGGGGACCGAAAGGATCGCGGTCGACTCCGCCACGGCCACATCAATCGTCGTCCGCTCGGCCTCCGGAAAGCGATGACCGTCGTCGACCGAACCGATGACATACGCGATTCAATGACCCATCAATTCAATGACCTCCGTCCGGCTGCTACGGCCAGATGACTGCGGAAAGGCGTGCCATGCCCAGGAAATGCCCCTACTGCGCCCCAACATCGTCCCCTGATGGCGGACGGTCCGCGACAACAACGGGTGCGGCCCCCGGGACCGACGTTTTCCCATCGGCCATCGACGATAACTCCGACAACCGAGATTCGAAGACACTGGGAACCAATCCCACTCCGGAGATTTCCGGCGCCGCGGACCGTGTTGACGACAAGGCCATGCGCGTTGTCTTCGTCGGCAATCCCAACGTCGGGAAATCGTCGTTGTTCAATTCCATGCTCGGCATGCGCACCCGCGTCATGAACGCGCCGGGAACCACCGTGCTCCTTGAATACGGAACACTCCACCGCAACAGGCACTGCTGGAACATCATCGACACCCCGGGAACCTATTCGTTACTTCCACTCTCCCCGGATGAGCGTGTGGCCTCCGAGGCGGTTCTGGGACATCGGGGACAACCCATGCCCGATCTGATTGTCGCGGTTCTCGATGCGACGAACATCTCACGTTCGCTGTATCTTCTCGCCATGCTTCTCGAATTGGGGAGACCCGTCGTGGTGGCGCTCACCATGAACGACCTCGCGCGACGCCAGTCCACCGAGATCGACCCGCATGCTCTGTCGAAGGCACTGGACGGCATCGACGTTGTGGAGGTCGACGGGAGGACGGGGCAGGGGCTTACTGCCCTCGAGGATGCCATGGAGCACGTCATAACCGATGGTCGGCCATCAGTCTCGGGCGTGGAGCCGCGCGCTTCCGTTCCATCGAATGACCAGGATCTCGACGTCTGGGTTCGGGATGGCGCGGACCGGCGTTTCGAATGGGTGGCGAAGGTCCTCAAATCGATTGACATCTCCTCTCCGACACGCGCCACCGTCTCCGACCGCATCGACTCCCTTCTACTCAGTCCATGGCTCGGCATCCCTGTCTTCCTCGCCGCCATGTATGCCGTCTTCCAGGCCACGACGACACTCGCGGGGCCTTTGCAGGATTGGATCGACGTCACCCTCAGATCTTGGCTGACGACCGCGGTCGACACGATGTTCTCGTGGGGAGGGGAGGCCGCGCTCAACGGATGGCCCCACTCTCTGATCGTCGACGGCGTGCTTGACGGCATCATCTCGGTGGCCACGTTCATACCGCCCATGGGCATCATGTTCCTGCTTCTGTCCATGCTCGAGGATTCGGGATATCTGGCCAGGGCGGCCTTCGTCATGGACAGGGCGATGCGGGCCCTGGGACTTGATGGCAAGGCGTTCCTTCCCATTGTCGTGGGATTCGGTTGCAATCTTCCGGCGCTGGCCGCGACGAGGTCGCTCACAGATTCACGCCAACGCGTTCTGGTGGGGATGCTCATCCCCTTCACATCATGCTCGGCACGGCTCTCGGTGTATATGGTCCTTGCATACGCGTTCTTCCGCCAATACGCCGGACTGGTCATATTCCTCATGTACGTGGCGTCGATCCTCCTCATTCTGGGCGTGGGGATACTCCTGCGGCACACGGTCTTCCACGGTCTGCGTCCCGAACCCTTCACCATGAGCCTCCCGCCATACCAGATACCCAAGGCCGTGGCGACGATCCGGCTTGTGCTCACGCGGCTGTGGGGGTTCATCCGCGGAGCCAGCGGAATCATCGTCACGGTGATCGTGGCCATGTGGATTCTGCAGGGGATCCCCGCCACCGCGAGCGCAGGGTCCTTCGCCGATGTCGACGACGTGCATGAGTCCGTCTACGGTGTGGTCGCCGATACCGTGGCGCCGGTGTTCGCTCCCGCCGGATTCGACGACTGGCATGCGTCGGCCGCGCTTCTGACTGGATTCGTGGCCAAGGAGGTTGTGGTGGGGTCGATGTCGCAGTCATACAACATCGCGACCAGCGACTCCGCCAGTGAAGCCGATGAGGGGTCCGGAGCACTGGGCACGTCGATACGCGAATCCTTCGATCGCTCCTCCAATGGGCATGGTCGTGCGGCCGCCGTTGCGTTCCTTCTCTTCGTTCTCGCCTACACGCCGTGTCTGGCAACCGTGGCCGAGTTGAGACGGCAGTACGGAACAAAGGTCATGGCCTCCACAGTCGCCCTTGGACTGGTGGTCGCGTATATCCTCGCCGTGGCGGCCTTCCAGATTCTCAGGCTTGTGTTATGACGAAGCCACGGGAGGATGGCACCGGACAATCCGATCATGGATTCCGCAGGACGTCCGGGGACAACAGTCATGACGGGGGCGCCGTGGTCGAAACGATCATCGGCATGCTTTCCGCCGGCGTGGCCATCGACGCCTGCGCACGGGCATTGACCCTGCCGGCCGATTTCGTGCGCATGGTCGAGCGCCATGCCATTGCCACCGGACGGCTGTCAGGCAACCGCCCATCCGCATCTCCATGCTCATTGGGGTCGTGCTCGCCGGATCCACATTCGCTGGTCTGCGCAGGCTGTCCGCTGCTTCCGCGATCACGCCAGCGTCCATCCTCCCTGCGTCGGATATGCCGATCCGCCATCGGCCGCGCGAAACGTGCGTGGAAGCATGCGCCGAGCGACCGAGATCTCTGACGATTCAGCACAGCCACGTCTCCGTCCTGGCCGGCCATCCGCATTCGACCCTCAACACGCGATGGAGGTGCGCCGGAATCCGCTAAGCGCCCGGCATATCCTTATGGGTGGCGCCCCTATGGACGCGCAGCATGACGACAATCGCGAAACACACGAGGAAGAGGCTCTATGTCGTGGCAAGGGGCGCTCGCTCTGACGGTTCTTGTTCTTCTAGTACTCTCCTCAATCGCTCTTCGCTCCGCCACCGTCAAAATGGCGGTCGCCATCTCCTCATGCGTGGCCCTCGCACTCTCCGGAGCGGCGGATGTGACGACGGCTCGCGCGTCTCTGGAAACTCTGGCGCCGACGGTGTGCTTCCTCGCGTTTTCCCTGATCCTCGCACGCCTCTGCGCCAATGAGGGGTTGTTTCGATATGTCGGCGAGCGAATGAGGGTTCTGGCGAAGGGATCGCCGCGCATGCTGTTCGTCTGGGTCGTGGTGTTCGCCTCGACCGTGACGGCCATTATGAGCCTTGACGCGACCGTGCTCCTTCTCACGCCCGTGGTGCTGTCCGCCGCCGTCGACAGTGACATTCCACCCGAGCCGTATCTCTATGCGACCGGGCATCTTGCGAATTCCGCATCCCTATTGCTTCCAGTGTCCAACCTGACCAACCTTCTCGCCTTTGGCCTGTCGGGATTGACCTTCTCCCAGTTCATGGGACTTTCCGCCCTGCCATGGATCATGGGCGTGCTGACGGAATACGTAGTGTTGAGGGTGGCGTTCCGAACGGATCTGCGCTCCGCCCCAGTCCTGCGCGACCATCAGACGGCCCGGAGCCACCCAGGAAGCACCGCCGTCCGTGTCCGGACCACGGTGGTGGAGGCGGACATGACCCCATCGGACGCCGCGCCGACGACAGCCGTCGTCGTGGTGGGCATGGCGCTCGCGGGATTCTTCATCTGCGGCACGGTGGGCGTGGAGCCGCTGTGGGTCGCGCTCGCCGCCTGCATCATCCTGTCGACCACACGCGTCGCACGGTCGCGGACGGGCGTCCGGGAGGAGTCCCGCCTGTGGTGGCACGCGTCGAACGTCCCTTTCCTTCTGTTCGTACTGTCTTTGGGCATGTCGATCGAGGTTCTTCGCAGCCACGGCGGCGCGATGCTGGCCTCCGCGCTCGTCCATGGATCGCAATCACTTCCGGCGCTTCTGGCGACGGCCTTCGGAGCTGCGATCCTCGCGAACGTCATCAACAATCTTCCGGCGGCGATGCTTCTCATTCCGGCCGCCTCGACCTTCGGAGCACCCGCGGTGATGGCCGTTCTCATCGGCGTGAACATCGGCCCCAACCTCACCTACGTGGGTTCCCTGGCGAATCTTCTTTGGGTGGACATCTGCGACAGAGCACTGCATCGGCCACGACTCAGGCAGTTCACCCTGATCTCCGCCGTCAGCGTGCCCTTGTGCTTGACCATGTCGGTGCTGGGACTATGGCTGTCGACTCAGCGATGATTCCATGGCTTTTGTCAGCATATCGGCCTAGGGTTGGCTAGGTCGCAACGCAACGGCCACCTTATCTGGAAAGGTGCGCAATGTCCGCTGAAATCACTGGAGCATGCCCCCGTCAGACGAACGATTCCGCGTGTCCCGCGCAGGATTCCCCACAGGATTCCCCAGGCTCCTTGGAGGGGATGAGCGTCGTCACGCTCGACGACATGTCCACCACCAACATCCTCGACATCCTTGATCGGGCCGCATACATAGACCATCACCGACGAGAGGTGTCCCACACATGCGATGGACGGGTTCTGGCCACCCTGTTCTATGAACCCAGCACCCGGACCCGTCTGAGCTTCGAAACCGCGATGCTGCGGCTGGGAGGCAAGGTCATCGGCTTCGCGGGAGCGCAGCTGGCCTCGGTCACCAAGGGCGAGTCCATCAGCGACACCCTCAAAACCGTCTCCAACTACGCCGACGTCGTGGCGATCCGGCACCCCAAGGAGGGTGCCGCCCTGGTCGCGGCCCAGGCATCGCGCGTGCCGGTCATCAACGCGGGAGACGGCGGGCACATGCATCCCACGCAGACTCTGGCGGATCTGGCGACATTGCGGTCCCGATTCGGACGGATCACCCATCTCACGGTCGGTCTGTGCGGAGATCTGACGTTCGGGCGTACCGTCCATTCCCTGATCGAGACGCTATGCCGTTTCGGCGACGTCCATTTCGTCCTGATCAGTCCCGAGGAGCTCACCACGCCACAGTATGTCCTGGACCGCATCGATTCGACGCCGTCATGCTCATACACCGAAACAAGGGACCTGTCCGAGGTCATCGGCGATCTCGACGTTCTCTATATGACAAGGGTGCAGAAGGAGCGTTTCTTCAACGAGGACGATTATCTGCGCCTGCGCGACACCTACATCCTTGACGAATCAAAGCTGTCTCTATCGAAACCCGATATGGCCGTGCTCCACCCTCTCCCACGAGTCAACGAGATCGCGGTGGAGGTCGACGACGATCCACGCGCCGCCTACTTCGAGCAGGTGCGCAACGGCATGCTGGTGCGCATGGCGCTCGAAAGCATGGTTGTGGGGGATGAGCTTGAGGGCTATGAACCCACACGATCCGGCCCTCCTTCCGGTCCAGCGTGTGCACAATCAGGAAAGGCGGCGATCTGATGGAGGTCACCAGCATCCAGGATGGCGTGATCATCGACCACGTCCCCGCCGGAACCGCACTCACGGTTCTGCGGTACCTTCAGATCAATCCGGCCACGACGCGGCTGGCCCTCATCATGAACGCGTCCAGCCATCGTTTCGGCAGCAAGGACATCATCAAAATCGAGGACGACGCCGACGTCAATCTGGAGGTGCTCGGATTCGTGGCGCGGCAGGCCACCGTCGACATCGTCCGAGGTGGAAGAATCGTCCGCAAATCGAAGCCGAAGCCGCCCGAGCATGTCGTCGACGTCATCACCTGCGTCAATCCGCGCTGCGTGACAACCGCCGAGCCGGGAATCCACCAAAGGTTCCATCTGGTCCACTCGGAGCGGCAGGAATACCGCTGCGACTACTGCGATGAGGAGGCAAAACTCTGACGATGGCCATCACCTTCGAGAACATCCGCGTGTGGGACACCTCCGAGCGCATCGACCTTATGGTTCCTGGAGTCGACACCGACCGGGGAATGCTGGATTTCGCGGCGTTATCCGGTTCGTCCAAGGATGCGGGACATGTCATCGACGCCTCCGCGCTGACGGTGGCCCCCGGTCTGGCCGATCCCCACGTGCACTTCCGCGATCCGGGACAGACCGATAAGGAGACCATGGATACAGGAGCCCGCGCCGCCGCCGCCGGCGGATACACAAGGGTTCTGATCATGCCCAACACGATTCCCGCGGCCGACGGGGTCCTTCCCTACGGCGACGGCACGGTTCTCGACTACCTCGAAACATACGAGACCACCCATCATCCCCTTCCCGTGCGCTATGACCTGTGCGTGTGCGCGTCCATGCGCCGCGAGGGTCTGAAGCCCACTCGTCTGGCCGACTGGTCGCGTTTCCTCACGCCCCCGCCCCGTGACCCATCCCCAGTGGCGGACGCCCCACGCCATCCCATACGAGCCATCAGCGACGACGGGACAGCCGTGTCGGATGCGGTTCTTGACGCCACCATGAACAACGCCGTGGCGGCCGGAATCCCCATCTCTGATCACTGCGAACGCCACAAGTCGGGCGTTATGACCGACGGCGCGGTCTCACATCGGCTGGGTCTTCCCGGAATACCGCCGGAGACCGAGACGACGATAATCGAACGCGACATCGCGGCCGCCCGCCGAACCGGCGCCCACATTCATCTTCAGCACGTCAGCACGGCACGATCCTTCGACCTGATACGCAAAGCCAAGGCCGATGGCGTTCCCATCACCTGCGAGACCGCCCCGCACTATCTCGCACTGTGCGACGAGGACGTGGAGTCCTATGGACCGCTGGCGAAGATGAATCCTCCGTTGCGGTCAGCCGCGGACAGGCAGGCCGCCGTCACCGCGGTTGCGGACGGGACCGTCGACATGATAGCCACCGACCACGCTCCCCACACCACCGCCCAGAAGGATCTTGGCATGGTCGACGCTCCCAACGGGGTGATCGGATTGGAGACGGCCTATGGCGTCTGCCACCGGATCCTCGTCGACTCAGGATACATCGACGACCGGCGACTGATCGAACTGATGTCCTTGGCCCCCAACCGTCTGATGGGACATGTCTCCACGGACGTGGCGGCGCTCCTCAACACATCAAGCGCCTGCTCGGAGCGTCGCACGCTCGACCTTTCCCTGGTTGAGCATCCCGAGGATGCGGACCTCGTCATACTCGATACATCACGGTCCTGGACCATATGCGCAGCCGACTTCCAATCCCAGGCAAGGAACACCCCCTTCGACGGATGGATCGTCACCGGCAGGGCCGTGGGGACGGTCATCGGATCGCGTCTGGTGAGCCTCACCACCGGCCTCCTGGGCGGCTGACGGAGGCTCATCGGACGGCCACCCCGAATCCTGCGACGCACAAACCCACGAACGACACATACCCCCCACAAGGAGAGGACAAGCGAAGGATATGGATCGTCTTATCGATGCGATTGAAGCCGTGGGCAACCCCAGCGTGGTGGGACTGGACCCCACTCCTCAGGTTGTCCCACCCTCCCTCGTCGACGCGCTCGAACCGGAAGTCGCTCAGGAGATCGACGCCGCCGATCTTCCGGCCGAGCGCCTGGCCGTGGCCTACATGGAATTCAACAGATCGATCATCGACGCGGTGGTGGGAATCGTAGCCGCGGTCAAGCCGCAGATCGCGATGTACGAGGCTCTGGGACCGGCGGGTATGGACGCCTACACCGTGACATGCGAGTACGCCGCGTCACGGGGGCTGTACGTCATCGGCGACATCAAGCGCGGAGACATCGGGTCGACCGCGGTCTCCTACGCCGCGCATCTGTCGGGACTGGACTCGGGGGATCGCAACGGGAACAGGGACCTCTGGCATGAGGACGCGGTGACCGTCAACCCATATCTGGGATCCGACGGAATCCTCCCCTTCGTGTCGGCCGCACGTGACCACGACAAGGACGCCTTCGTCCTCGTCCGCACCTCGAACCCCTCCAGCGATGAGGTCCAGGAATGCCTTCTTGATGATGGTCTGCACGTCTACGAGCATGTGGCCGACCTGACCGAGCAATGGGGGGAGGGTACAATCGGAGCCCACGGATACTCACGGCTGGGCGCGGTGGTCGGAGCCACCCAAGCCAAGGAGGCGGCAGGCCTGCGAGGACGTATGCCGCACACCTTCTTCCTCGTTCCCGGCTACGGCGCCCAGGGAGGAACCTCCGCCGACATCGTTCCGATGTTCGACTCGCACGGATCGGGGGCCATCGTCAACTCCTCCCGCGGAATCATCGGAGCCTGGCGTCGCGACGATGCCATCGACCCGACCATGGGAGTGGAGGAGATCCTTGATGTCGTGTCCCGGTCGGCCCGCAAGGCCGCCATTGCCATGAGGGATGACATCACGTCGGCGCTCGCGGCATGACGCGGATCGGGCTTCGCACGAACGGACACACGACCCGCATATCATCGGACACGCACGAACACAATCAACCAGGGAGGACCGCAACCACATGACACGCACCGTCGACGGATCACAAACCGTCATCACCCACGCCACCAAGGCGGGCCGGTTCCCTGGACGACGCAACGCGGATGTCATTGCATCGGACAGGCTCACCTCAGGGGTGTATCGGTTAACCTTCCGGGACGCCTACATCGCCGGACACGCCCGTCCCGCGCAGTTCGTGACGCTGTATTCAGCGAACTCGACACGATTGATGCCGCGCCCTCTCGGGGTGTGTTCAACGTCGGGGGACGAGGTATCCGTCGTCTACGCCGTCGTTGGGGAGGGGACCGAGGAGTTCTCCCATCTGAGCGCCGGCGATGGCGTCGACGTGATGGGACCGTTGGGCAGGCCGTATGATCTACGCGCCAGCGCCCACTATGTTCTCGTCGGGGGAGGTCTTGGCGTGCCTCCTCTGGTCTACGCGGCCCAGCATCTGAGCCAGCGGGACGATGTGGCGGTCACCTCGGTTTTCGGATACCGCGACGAGCGGTTCGCCGATGATCTTGTGGCGCCGTTCGTCACCAGGACGGAAAGCATCACCAACGCGGAGGGCAACGTGATCACCCTTCTGGACCGGTTGGAGGATTCGCTCGATGACGTTGGGCTGCCCACTGTCATCCTGTCGTGCGGCCCCACACCGATGATGCGCGCCGTCGCTAACTGGGCGCGCCCACGCGGCATCGCCACCCAGTTCAGTCTGGAATCCAGAATGGGATGCGGATATGGCACCTGCGTGGTGTGCGCCGTGGACACGGTCGAAGGAAGACTCAAGGTCTGTTCGGATGGCCCCGTCTTCACCGCCGAGAAGCTGGGATGGGGGGAGCAGGCCTGATGATGGATGTACTCGAAGCGCATGAATGGCGTCATTCCACGGTCGTGGCCGGAGTCCGATGGAAGAATCCGGTGGGCACTGCCTCGGGAACATTCCAACTGGCTGCCTGCCGATGGTTCTACGACGTGAGCCAGATGGGCGCCATCAGCACCAAGGGAGTCTCGCCGGTTCCCTGGGAGGGCAACCCCTCGCCACGCACGGCCGAAACCCCCGCTGGAACAGTTAACGCGGTCGGACTGCAGAATCCGGGGGTCGACCACTATCTGGTCGACGAGCTTCCCAAGCTCAAGGATCTGGGGGCCACGGTCGTCACCAACGTCGCAGGGCACAGTGACGACGATTACGCGGAGGTCGTCGCGAAACTGGCCGATTCTCCCGCGGATATGCTGGAGATCAACGTCAGCTGTCCGAACGTCAACCATGGCGGCATGAGCGTGGGAAGCGACCCTGTGGCCCTGGGCCGTCTGATCGACCGTCTGCGCGGACTCACCGACAAGCCCATGACTGTCAAGCTCTCCCCGAACGTGACGGACATCGTCCCCATAGCCAAGGCGGCGGTGGAATCCGGCGCCGACGCCCTGAGCCTGATCAACACGCTCGTCGGAATGCGCATCGATATACGCACGGGCGAACCCATTCTCGCCAACCGTACGGGCGGTGTATCGGGACCATGCATCTTCCCGATCGCACTGGGTTTCGTATGGCGGGTGCGTCAGGCTCTTCCACACATCCCGATCATCGGCATCGGCGGCATCGATTCAGGCGAGCGGGCACTGGAATACATGTATGCCGGAGCGAACGCGGTGGAGGTCGGCGCAGCGGCATTGTACGATCCCACGGCACCGTTGCGCGTGGCACGGGAGCTTGACGATCTTCTCGACACCAGACCCGAGCTGGCCCGTCGACTGGCTAATGGAGGAACATGGAGATGAGCATGAAGGACATAAGCGGCATGGGCACGAAATCCGAATCGATCCACACGCGGTTCACCCGCTTCCTCATCAACGCCGGAGCACTGAAATTTGGTGACTTCAGGTTGAAATCCGGTCGGCGCTCACCCTATTTCATCAACGCCGGAGCATTCGACACCGGGAATCTCGTCTCGCGGCTTGGCGGGTTCTACGCCGAGCGTGTGCTGTCCGCCATCGGCTCGGGGGAGCTGCCGGGAGGCATCGACACGATTTTCGGCCCGGCGTACAAGGGAATCCCTCTGGCCATCTCGACGGCGATGGCGCTGACCGCCAATCTTCCGGGTGTGGGGTACACCTTTGACCGCAAGGAGCGCAAGGACCACGGCGACGGCGGGATCTTCGTGGGAATGCCATTGCACGATGGCATGAGGATTCTTCTCGTCGACGACGTCATGACCGCAGGAACCGCCATGCGCGAGGTCGTTCCCAAACTGCGCGGCGCGGCCGACGTGGAGATAGTCGGCCTTGTTCTTTCCGTCGATCGCATGGAGCGCGTCGACGATTCCGGCGTATCCGCGGTGCGCTCGGTCGAAAGGGAATTCGGGTTCCCCGTTCTTCCCATTGTGACCATACGTGAGGTGTTCGATGCCGCGTCAAGCCTGCTCGATGGGGAGGGCAATCCCGTCCTTGACGAGCGTCTTGCCGGAGAAGCTCACGACTATCTCGCCCGTTACGGCGCATCACAAGGGTGATCTGATCGGGAAGGTCACTGGTCCTGCCCGCGTCACAGCATGATGCGGGCACCTACTCGACCACGTATTCGAAGAGCCCGCCTACTCGATGACCTCGTAGCCGTGCGCCACCAGAACCTCACGAAGCTTCTCCAGATACATCTGTGCCGATGACGACAAACGCGAGCGCTGGTGGCTGATCCACCCGACGAGCATCGTCTCATCGGATTCGAGGGGAACGGTGACGATCTTCTCGTTGTTGAGATCGCCGTTGTCGATCCCCGTGCACACCGTGTAGCCGTTCAATCCGATGATGAAGTTGAGGATCGTGGCCCGGTCGGTGACGTTGATCTGTTTGGGGGAGTACTCAGGCCAGACGGCCTCCTCCGCGAAGTAGAAGCTCCCACGCTCGCCCTGCTCGTACTTGATGAACGGATACGGCCGAAGATCCTCCATCGTCACCTTGCGACGTCCCGCAAGGGGGTTGTCCCGGGAGATGAAGACGTGCAGCCCGGCTCTGAACAACGGGTGGAACTCAAGATGCTTCTCGCGCAGAAGCTTGCCGATGACATCCCGGTTGAAATCCGACAGGTAGATGATGCCGATCTCCGACTGCATCGACGCCACATCGGTGATGATGTCCCGCGTCCGGGTCTCGCGGATGGTGAACTCGTACTCGTCCGAATGGGTGGAGTTGATCATCTCGACGAACGCCTCCACTGCGAACATGTAGTGCTGCGTGGACACTCCACAGAGCTGCTTGCGTGGCCGTGAGCTCTTGTAGCGGTCCTCGAGAAGCGACGCCTGGTCGAGGACCTGGCGGGCGTAGGTCATGAACTCGGCTCCGTCGACGGTAAGCGTGATTCCCTGCGAGGACCGCGTGAATATCTCGATTCCCAGCTCGTTCTCCAATTCCTTGACGGATGAGCTCAGCGCCGGCTGGGAGATATACAACTCGTGCGAGGCCTCGTTCATGGAACCGCATTCCACGATCTTCACGATGTACTTGAGCTGCAGCAGTGTCATAAGAAGAAGACTAGGCCATGCGCACGATACCTGCGGCCCATCGTCCACGGGGGATCACACGTCCACACCCAGACCGCGAAGGTCCAGCCGGGCGGAGTCGGAGTCGGTGAACACACGCGCCATCAATCCCGCCGCGCGGGCGCCTTCGACGTTCCTCACGGTGTCGTCGAAGAACAGACACCTCTCCCGGGCCAGGCCGAAACGATTCACGGTCAGGTCGTAGATGCTCCGATGGGGTTTGAACACATGCTCCCGACCGGACACCACCGTGCCCTGAAGAAGCGTCTCCAGAACGGGGAACTTCTCGAAGGCGACGGGGAAGGTCTCACTGGCCCAGTTCGTCAGGCCCCATACTCCGACGCCCGCGTGGATCAAATCCCGCAGAAGCGTCTCCATGCCCGGTACGATGCGAGTCAGGGAATCGGCGTAATGGGCGATGTAGTAGTCGAACACCTTTGCCATGTCGCCTCCGTACTCGATGGCGTAATCGGCGAGAGCACGCGTGTACGGCTGGCCTTGGTCCATCCGTGCCTCATATTCGAAAAATCCGTAGGGGTCGTCGTCTGCGCAGATGCGCTCAACCAAAGAATCGGGCCAATGCCCCCTCAGACACGCGTCGCAGCGCCAGTCAAGAAGGACCCCACAGAAATCGAATATCACGTCGGTCGGCGTCGAAGGCTCCGCAGGTGACCGTGATTCGACGGAGAGGGGGATCGAACTCGTGCGTTCTGGCATGTGGAAAACCTCCATGGATGGGTGACCGCGGTTGGCGCGTGCCTGACGCGACGCCATCCCCGAGTCTATCGCCGCACGCGGCGCTTCGGGCCGGCATCCCGTGTCTCAAGCAGAAACGCCATCACACGCTCAATCCGCCCCACGATGTCGGATGCGACAAGAGGGTGTCCGGCCGGACGAGGACGAACAGCATCGGCTGCTATGCGCTGGTAGACGTCGTCCGAGGCGGTCTCGGGCTTGGACGCCGCTATGACCTGAGGATCGGCGTCCGCGCTGATGCCACATCCGCTGGCGAGCCGTCCGGCAAAACCATGGATCCAGGCGGCGGCGGCCACCACATCGACAAGCCACCCCCAATCCTTCGCCCGCCCCTCCGCACCTGTCCGTTCCCCGGCATCCATGGATCCGGTCATCCCGCGGGCCCGCTCACCATCGAGTCGCGCATATGTCTGGGCAAGCAACGATCCGATAATCCCCGCCAAAACATCACCGGATCCCGCCGTCGACAGCCATGCCGGACCGTTGCCGGAGACGATTGTGCGCGGATGGTCACGGTCGCCTCCGACCACAATCGTCATGGAGCCTTTGAGCAGAACAGTCGCTCCCGTGATCGAATGCGCAAGGCGGGCGTTCGACCACGGGTCCGACGCGATGTCATCCACGCTTCTCACATGTCCCAGACGCGTCAGAAGAGCTGACAGCTCACCCGCATGAGGGGTGATGATCGTCTGTGGAACCACATGAGCGGGGAGAAGCGCTATGGCTCCGGCATCGGCGCAGAGCGGCGGTGTTGACGAGGTACGCTCCGTAACGCCGTCATACCCCTCCAGAAGCACGCGTACGGCCGTGGTGGACTCGTCGTCATGATCCTCGGGATCGACACCGCATCCAACCGCCCACGCCTGCACATGGCCCGAGCCAAGAACGACCTCGGGCGTGGAGCGAAGGACAAGATCCTCGGCCCGCCGCGGACCTCGGTAACGCACCATTCCCGATCCCGAACGCGCGGCGGCGGACACCGACAACGCGGCCGCACCCGGATAGCGCTGCGATCCCGTTATCAGCCCCACCACGCCTCGTGAATACTTCATGTCGTTTGGACCGGGAACCGCGAGAATCCGCGAGGCGCTCCATCCATCCATTCGCTGCACGACAGGATGGCATCGGGAAGGATCCATCCCAATATCCAGAAGCACAAGCCTTCCACGTCTATGGCATGCGGGAGGCAACAGAAGACATGGCGTGATGCCGGCGATGGGGACCGTTACGTCGGAAGCGATGGAATCGCCGGAGACTGTGCCTGTGTCCGCATCGACGCCAGCCGGAACATCCACGGAGATGACCACGGGAACAGCCCCGGCCCCGTGTCCGTCACCATTCCGGGCCTTCTCCACAAGTTGGATCACCACTCGAGACAGATCCTCCACGGAGGGCGACGAGGCGGCGATATCGGCCGTCGCATCGACGACCATATCGGAGTGGCCCACAATATCCCCCGCGATCTCAAGCCGTCGTCTCGCGCCATCGATGCGCACCTTGTTCCCAATCATGGAAAGATTGCACCGAGGGTCCACCTCCAATGTCTGTCCTCCGGAACGAAGAAGCGTCCGAATGGCACCATCGTGGGCGGACGGCGACATCATCATGGCCGTAATATGGGCTCCGGCACGGGCGAGTATGGATCCCGCGTGAAGAGCCACGTCGGCATTGTCCCCCGCCCCCACAAGAACGATGATGGAGGCGCCGGCCACGGACACCCCACGGCAATCGAGCTCCCCGGCGCAGACACGCGCGAGGGCGGCCGCCGACTTCCGCACCAGATTCAGAGATCCATACAGAAGCGGCCGACGGGAGTCGAGTATCTCGGCCGATGTGAAGGCCGTGGTGCGCAAAGTCCTTGTTCTGGCATCGTCGGGAGAAGGCTTTTCGATTTTCGAGAAACCGAGAAGATCGTCGTCATCCAAACAGTCCGCCATAGCATGCCCTCCCGGATTCAGCCGTTGACCACGCGCATCGCACGGACGCGCATCACATCGATTGTCATCGATGATCGGCCGTGAGGCAAACCCCGGGCCATCGTATGGCCCTCGCGCGGGGGAGGAGGGAGCCACGCGCAATCACGCGACTATTCTTCGGCGACCAGATCGAGGTACCCGTCGTTCCACAGATCCTCATCACCATCCGGCATCAGGAGGACACGCTCGGGATCGAGCGCCTGGACGGCGCCCTCGTCATGGGTGACCAGAACTATGGCGCCCTCGTAGCGGGAGATGGCCTTGAGGATCTCGTCACGTGACGCCGGGTCGAGATTGTTCGTCGGCTCGTCAAGAAGAAGCACATTGGCCCGGGACGTCACCAGTGTGGCGAGCGCGAGACGCGTCTTCTCCCCACCGGACAGCACGCCGGCCGGCTTGAGCGCGTCATCCCCGGAGAACAGGAAGCTGCCGAGTATCGACCTCGCGTGCGTGTCGTCAAGGTCGGGAGCCACATGGACGAGATTCTCCAACACGGTCGCGTCAAGGTCCAAGGTGTCATGCTCCTGCGCGAAATAACCGATTTTGCAGCCGTGCCCATACACGACATCGCCGGTGTCCGCATGCTCCTCACCCGCGAGGATCCGCAGGGTGGTCGTCTTGCCCGCGCCGTTCTCTCCCAGAATCACCACGCGCGATCCCTTGTCGATCGCGAGGTTGATTCCCGCGAACACAATGGTCGACCCATACGCCTTCGACAGGTCGGTGGCCATGATGGGTGTCCTTCCGCATGGGGCCGGTTCGGGGAAACGAATGTCGGCTACCTTCTCGCCGCGCTCGGCCTCGCTCGTCCCCTCAAGAAGACGCTGCGCACGGCGCATCATGTTCTGGGCCGCCACGGCCTTCGTCGCCTTCGCATGGAGCCGTATGCCCTGCTTCATGAGCCTGTCGGCCTTCTTCTCCGCGACCTCGCGCTCCCGTCGACGACGTTCCTCGTCCACGACGCGCTGGTGAAGATACGCCTTCCACCCCAGCGAATATATGTCGATCCGTCCCAGCTGGGCGTCAAGATGCCAGACCTTGTTGACCACCTCGTCGAGAAGCTCCGTCGAATGGGAGATCACGAGAAACCCTCCCGAAAACCGTTTGAGATAGCCTCTGAGCCATTCGATCGAGTCGGCGTCCAAATGGTTGGTGGGCTCATCCAGAATCAAGGTGTCGGCATCGGAGAACAGAATCCTGGCAAGCTCCACGCGCCTGCGCTGCCCACCCGACAGCGTTCCCAGAGAGCGTTGCATGACGTCCTGCGGCAATCCCAGACTTGTGGACATCGCTATGGCTTCCGACTGAGCGGCGTATCCTCCGGCCTTCTCGAAATCCTGCATGGCCTTGTCGTATCGGTTCATGGCCTTCGTCATGACGTCCGGGTCGGGGTCGGACATACCCGTCTCCGCCTTGCGGATGCGCGTGATGATGGACGAGATGTCGCGGGCGCTCATCATGCGGTCAAGAGCGGTCTGCGTGGGATCGGAGGCATGCGTGTCCTGGGGCAGGTATCCCAGCTTCCCGGATACACGGACAGATCCACCGGAGGGAAGGAGATCCCCGGTGATGACGCGGGTGAGCGTGGTCTTGCCCGCTCCGTTGCGTCCCACAAGGCCTATCTTGTCTCCGGCCGACACATGGAAGTCCGTGGGATGCAGAAGCGTCCGCGCTCCGATGCGGATCTCCAGTCCCTTACCCTCGATAGCCATGCGCGCAACCTCATTCCTCGTCCACTCTCCATGCCCGCGATCGGCGGGCCAACGGACCATCATAGCGGCCCCCCTCAATCGACATCGATTTACCGACATCGAACAGGTGTTCGAAAGATGCGCATGGTGCGATACTCTGGGAGCACACGGAACGCTCAGGGAATCCGGAAGGAACGACAGGCATCTTTATGACCACAGCAACGGCCCCACATAATGGGTCACAGAACAATGGGGCAAGGAACCACGAGGCATCCGGATCCGGACCGCGGAACCGGACCGACGCCAACGACAGCGCGACCACCATGGCGGATGGGGACGTGGTGTTCCATAAGGGCGACGGCACTTTGATCGCCGACCTATCGGACATGGACCATGACCGGAAAATCATTGTTCAGGGAGCACGCGAGCATAATCTCAAAAACGTGGACCTCACGATCCCGCGAAATCGGATGGTGGTGTTCACCGGGCTGTCGGGATCCGGGAAATCCTCCCTGGCCTTCGACACGCTTTTCGCCGAGGGCCAACGTCGCTACGTGGAATCCCTGAGCGCATACGCGCGACAGTTCCTTGGGCAGATGGACAAACCGGCCGTCGACCTCATCGAGGGCTTGAGCCCTGCCGTCTCCATCGATCAGAAGACGACGAACAGGAATCCGCGGTCTACGGTGGGCACAATCACCGAGGTCTACGATTATCTCCGCCTCCTTTTCGCGCGCGTTGGAACGCCCCATTGCCCGGTGTGTGGATCGCCGATCGCGGCGCAGAGCCCTGAACAGATGGTCGACGAGCTTCTGTCCATGGCGGAGGGCACACGCTTCCAGATACTCGCCCCCGTTGTCCGTGGTCGCAAGGGTGAGTTCTCTGATCTTCTCGAACAGCTCCGCGGCGACGGCTACGCGCGCGCCGTCATTGACGGAACGATGCGGGAACTGTCGGACGACATCACTCTGGTCAAGCAACGCAAACACACCATCGACGTCGTCGTCGACAGACTCGTCATACGCCCGGGAATACGCCAACGTCTCACTGACTCGGTCGAGACGGCCCTGCGACTGTCGAATGGGCTGATGGTCGCAGATCTCGTCGACCTCGACATCCATGACACGGCGCGCCGACGGCCTTTCTCCGAACACCGCTCCTGCCCGCAGGGACACCCTCTTGAACTGGACGAGATCGAACCCCGCACCTTCTCCTTCAACGCGCCCTATGGCTCCTGCCCCGAATGCACGGGAATCGGCTACAAACTCGAGATCGACCCCGAACTGGTCATTCCCGATTTGTCGAAGACCCTGAACGAGGGAGCGATCGAACCGTGGGGAATCGGCAAGGGCACAGGCGAGTACTACCGGCACGTCCTCGAAGGACTCGCCGCCGATATGGACTTCGATCTGGACACACCGTGGCAGGACCTTCCCGAGGACGTGCGTGGAGCGATCATGTACGGACACGACTTCACCATCAAAGTCTCCTACCGCAACCGCTGGGGCCGGCTGCGCGAGTATTCCACGGGATTCGAAGGCGTCGTCCGCACTCTGATGCGCCGGCACGACGAGACGGACTCCGACCAGATGAAGCAGTACTACGAATCCTACATGCGTGAGGTCCCGTGCCAGGCATGCGGAGGCAAACGCCTCCGCCCCGAAGTGCTCGCCGTCACCGTGGGCGACGCGTCCATCGCCGACGTCTGCGACATGCCGGTGCAGAGTAGCCTGGCATGGGTGCGGGGGCTCCATCTCGAAGGCTCCGCCGCGACGATAGCCGGCGAGGTGCTGAAGGAGATACGCGCCCGCCTGGGCTTCCTGAACGATGTGGGACTGAGCTATCTGACGCTGTCCCGTGCCGCGAAGACCTTGTCCGGAGGGGAGGCGCAGCGGATTCGTCTCGCCACGCAGATCGGATCGGGTTTGGTCGGGGTCATGTACGTTCTCGACGAGCCGTCCATAGGACTCCATCAACGTGACAACGAGAGGCTGATCGCCACGCTTCACCGGCTCCGTGACCTAGGGAACACGCTGATCGTCGTGGAGCATGACCAGGAGACGATCGAAAAGGCGGATTGGCTGGTCGATATCGGTCCCGGTGCGGGGGAGCATGGGGGAGAGGTCGTCTATTCGGGACCCCCGAGATGGATAGCGCAGGCCTCGCGGTCGGTGACCGGCGACTATCTCGCCGGAAGACGGTCCATCGAGGTGCCGCGCAGACGCCGCGTGGCCAAGACGCATCCCCGCCTGCGGGTCGTGGGTGCGCGAGAAAACAATCTGCAGGACATCACCGTGGACTTCCCCCTCGGAGTCCTCACCTGTGTGACCGGGGTCTCAGGATCGGGAAAGTCCACTCTCGTCAATTCGATCCTCTATCCCGTTCTCGCCGACAGACTCAACGGGGCCCGCATCGTTCCCGGCAAACACACAAGGGTCGAGGGCGTCGATCAGTGCGACAAGGTCATCCACGTCGACCAGAACCCCATCGGGCGCACTCCACGCTCCAACCCAGCCACATACACCGGCGTCTGGGACAAGATCCGGACGCTTTTCGCCAAAACCCCCGAGGCCCAGGTGCGCGGCTACGGTCCCGGACGGTTCTCCTTCAACGTCAAGGGAGGCCGCTGCGAAAGCTGCCATGGCGATGGCACCATAAAAATCGAGATGAACTTCCTTCCGGATGTGTATGTGGAATGCGAGGCATGTCATGGAAAGCGCTACAACCGCGAGACCCTCGAGGTGACCTACAACGGGAAGACGGTCTCCGACATCCTCGACATGCCCATTGAGGAGGCCGCCCGATTCTTCGCGTCATATCCATCGATATCGCGCTACCTTGACACCCTGGTCAAAGTGGGGCTGGGCTATATCCGACTGGGGCAGCCCGCACCCACATTGTCGGGAGGGGAGTCGCAGCGCGTCAAACTCGCCACCGAGCTCCAGCGACGATCCACCGGGAAAACCGTGTACATCCTGGACGAGCCCACCACAGGACTGCATTTCGAGGATGTCCGCAAACTGCTTCTGGTTCTTGAGGGCCTTGTCGACAAGGGGAATACTGTCATCGTCATCGAGCACAACCTCGACGTGGTCAAATCGGCCGACTGGCTGATCGATCTGGGACCCGAGGGCGGGGACGGCGGCGGAACCGTGGTCACTGAGGGAGCTCCCGAGGATGTCGCCACATGCGAACAGAGCTGGACGGGAAGATTCCTCCGCCCGCTGCTCAAGTCCTCCACCGGAGGGAACGGGAGACGAAAGCGGAAGACGCGGGCATGACGGCAGACGGTGCGACCCGCTCCGACGACGTTTGGCGGCGGACGGGGACAAACATCAACGGGGCGCCTCTTCTCGGCGACTCCCGGGATCTTTTCCGTCCCAAAACCAGCGACATCCCGACGTCGCCAGGAGTGTACAAGTGGCGTGACGGCGAGGGGCGGGTCATATACGTCGGCAAGGCGAAAAGCCTGCGGCAGCGTCTGACGAACTATTTCCAGCCGTTGGCGCAGATGCATCCCCGGACGCAGACGATGGTCCTCACGGCCCGCTCTCTCGAATGGACCGTCGTCGGGACGGAACTCGAGGCCCTGACGCTCGAATACACGTGGATCAAGGAGTTCGATCCACGGTTCAACGTGGTCTTCCGCGACGACAAAACGTATCCGTATCTCGCTGTCTCTGTGGGAGATCCGGTTCCACGCGTGTGGATCACGCGGAGCCGCAAAAGGCGTGACACGCGATTTTTCGGCCCCTACGCCAAAGTGTGGGAGCTTCGTCACAGCCTTGACGCCCTACTGAAAACGTATCCGGTCCGTACGTGCTCCGACTCGGTTTTCCGCCGCGCCAAGGCCTCGGGGCGCCCCTGTCTGCTGGCATCCATCGGAAAATGCTCGGCACCCTGCGTCTCCGCCATCAGCCTGGACGAGCATCGCGAGATGGTTTCCACGCTGGTTGGAGTGCTCAACGGCAATCTCAGCCGTCGATATCTCAGCCGGCTTTCCGACGATATGCGGCAGGCGAGCGACGAACTCGATTTTGAGCGCGCGGCGAGGCTGCGTGACGAGATAGGCATGCTCAAAACCGTGATCGAGAAGAACGCCGTAGCCTTCGACAGCACCGTCGACGCCGATGTCTTTGGCTTCGCCTCCGACGAGTTGGAGGCCTCCGTCCACACGTTCTTTGTCAGGGCCGGGACAATCCGCGGGGAGCGCAACTGGAGCGTCGAGCGCGTGGAGGATGTCACCGACGAGGAGCTCATGCACGACATGCTGTGGCAGATCTACAGCGACATCAGCTCCGATCCGGTGGAAACCGCGGAAACAGGTGAAGCGGCGGAAACGAATGCCGCCCCCTCGATAGCCGTCACCGAGGAACGCGATGCCGTGGGTCCCACACAACGGCTCACCGCCATCGATGGAATGGACCGGGCGCGCGCCACCCGGGAGCGCAACCTTTTCCAGGGGCTGACGGGACGCGCGGACCTGATGGCTCCGATTGCGCCGATTCCGCGCGAGGTCATCGTGCCCATCGAGCCCGCACGGTCGGCGGAAGTCGAATCCTGGCTTTCCGACCTGCGCCATGGGGCGGTCACGGTGCGAGTCGCCAGCAGAGGCGACAAGAAAAGCCTTATGGACCGCGCCACCGACAATGCCCGGCAAGCTCTTCAGAGAAGCAAGCTCAACAGAATCGGGGATCTGGAGGCCAGGACCGAGGCGATGAACGAGGTCGCCGCCGCGCTCGGACTCGACAGGGCGCCTTTGCGCATCGAATGCTACGACATCTCGAACACCATCGACGGATCGTATCAGGTGGCGTCCATGGTCGTTTTCGAGGACGGAATGGCCAAACCCTCCCTCTATCGACGTTTCGAGATACATGGCCCGGACGGCCAGGGACGGCTTGACGATCTCGACGCGCTCTACGAGACGCTGTCACGTCGCTTCCGTCATGGAAACATAGCCGGAGACACCGGAGAGAGCGAGGACGGCGTGGCGGGATCGGAGCGCCACCGTTTCGCGTACAAACCCAATCTGGTCGTGGTGGATGGAGCCCGGGGGCAGGCGCGCGCTGCGCTCAGGGCCATACGGGACCGTGGCGTGGATGATGTGGCCGTCTGCGGACTGTCCAAAAGACTTGAAGAGGTCTGGCTTCCCGACGACGACTACCCGGTGATTCTTCCACGCCAGTCGCAGGGACTGTATCTGCTTCAACGACTTCGTGACGAATCACACCGCTTCGCCATCACCTACCACCGGTCCATCCGCAGAAAGGGCTCCCTGCGGTCAGCCCTGGACGGCATCGACGGAATCGGCCCCGCCATGCAACGCCGTCTCCTGAGGGCCTTTGGCTCGGTGAAAGCCATCCGTGCGGCCTCCGTCGACGAGCTGACAGCGGTCAAAGGCATCGGCCGGTCGCGCGCCCAGAGCATCCACGACGCATTGAGCCATGCTGCCGACGCCCGTCAGAACATCTCGCGAGGAATCCCGCGCGACCCCTCGGAATCGACCATGCCGCGTTCTACGATGGTGCAGACGAAGGAGGACCTATGACGGCAATCAAGCATAGGTGCGCCGTGCTGGGGCATCCCATATCCCATTCGCTCTCGCCCGTGCTCCACAATGCCGCCTATGCAGCCTTGGGGCTTGACGATTGGGAATACACCCGAATCGACGTCGAAGAGGATGGGTTCCCCAATTTCCTGCGGTCATTGGATTCCTCTTGGGTCGGGCTCAGTCTCACGATGCCCTTGAAGAAAGCCGCACTGGCGAAGGGCCTGTGCCGTGACGAATGGTCCGCTCGTCTAAGGGTCGCGAACACCGCGGTCCTTGATGCACATGATGGCTCGATCTCCCTGTACAACACGGATGTGGAGGGGATTCGGCAATCGCTTCCCATCCGCCATACGGACTCCGGAGCCACGTCATTCCCACAACCGTCCACCGTCACGATCATCGGCAACGGGAACACCGCGATGTCGGCGTTGGCGGCCGCATCCGAGCTGACCGACGAGGGCGATGTCATCGTGGCTGCACGGCATCCGGGACGCAACACCGCCATGTCGGATCTCGCGTCATCACTTCCGGCGATTCGCTCCCTGCGCGAGATGCCATTGGGTGCCACCAATGCTCTTGTCGACCGACTGTCGGATTCGGATATCGTCGTCAGCACCCTTCCCGCGCATGCCGCCGACACACTCGCGGGACGGCTGCGCGACGCGAATCCACGGGTCACCGGATCCCTGCTCGATGTCGTCTACGATCCGATGCCCAGCGATCTGTTACGCGCGTGGTCCGAATGCGGGGGAAATCCGATATCCGGTGATCGGATGCTGTTGCGCCAGGCGGTCGCGCAGGTCCTCCTCATGGTCGGATCGACGGATGCGGGCAAAAACGTCGTCGATGGGTGCGACATCGAAGCTTTGAGCCACGTGATGGACGATGCTCTGACCACGGCGCTGTCCGCGAAGAACAGCCACACCAAAGACGATCACGAAGACGGCGATGATCTGAATCAGAAGAGGATGAGGACATGAGCATGGACAATGATTCCGTCACCGGTGCCGGCACCGGTCATGAAGGTCTCGAATCCCCGCACGTCGGAGGCCCAACCGCGGCGCCGACCCCGAAGGAGACGGATCATGAGGGTTTCGAGGTTCTTCTCATCACGGGAATGAGCGGCGCTGGGAGGTCGCGCGCGGCGGACTGCATCGAGGATATGGGCTGGTACGTCGTCGACAATCTTCCCCCCAAGCTTCTCATCCCACTGGTCGATATGATGACGTCCTCGGGTTCCAAGGTTCATCGTCTCGCGGCTGTCATCGACGTGAGGTCTCGAAGCTACTTCAACGATCTGTCCGCCGTGTTGAGTCATCTCGATGATTTGGACGTCAAAACGCGCATACTGTTCCTGGACGCCTCCGATTCGGTTCTTATCAAGCGGTATGAATCCGTCCGTCGACCGCATCCCCTCCAACATGGAAACAGACTCATCGACGGCATACGCGAGGAACGCGAGCTACTCACCAGCCTGAAGGAGCACGCCAACACTGTGATCGACACATCCTCGCTGAGCATCCACCAATTGTCGACCAAACTCTACGAGGCGCTTCTGGGATCAGGGCCGTCGACCGTGACTGTCCACATCTTCAGCTTCGGATTCAAATACGGCATTCCCCTTGACGCCGATTTCGTCGCGGATGTCCGCTTCCTTCCCAACCCCTTCTGGATTCCCGAACTGCGAGATCTAACGGGGAGGGACGCTCCTGTTCGCGACTACGTGCTTGCAAGCGAGGGTGCGGGGGACTTCCTGGACTCCTTCGAGCGCAGTATCATGGTCGCGATCGAAGGCTACGCCCGGGAGGACAAGCATTTCGTGACGATAGCGGTGGGCTGCACGGGTGGTCAGCACCGTTCCGTCGCGATGAGCGAGGATCTCGCGCGGCGACTGCGGTCGCATGGCCTCTCGGTCACGGTGTCCGCACGGGAGTTGCGTCGGCGCGGACACGATTAGACTATCGGAGCGTCACGCTGGCGGGCATCGACGATGGAGTTGTCCACAACGTTCGGTATCACAGAATGCCGTGGCATGAACGGGAACACCCGGTCATCCAATTCAAGGAAGTATGGGAAACAGGAGGGTGCTCTTGGCACTACTGGATGATGTCAAAAGCGAACTCGCCGCGATAGACAACGACCTTCCCGTGGCCATCATGGCCCAGGCGGCCACGATGATGCGGTTCGGCGGAGGGCTCAGGCCCGTCAACAATCAGGCGGTGATTCGGGCCCAGCTTGATTCCATGGACGCGTCGCGATGGCTTCAGCGGACCATCTCGACCCACTTCCATCGTCAGGCCGTCATCACCCAGACCCTGCGACCGACACCCATGGGACATGTTCGTCGCTACGATGTTCTCGTCGAACGCGGAGCGACGGCCCTTGCGCTTCAGGCGGGTCTTCTTGACAGGCGAATGCATGTGGTCAAAGGTCTGCCTCCCGAGATCGTGACGGGAAACATCGCTCAGGTCAAGGCCGCGTGGAGAGGCGCCTTCCTCGCACGCGGATTCATCTCAGAACCAGGGGAGACGGGCTTCCTCGAGGTTGTCTGCCCTTCTCACGAGGCCGCTCTGGCCTTGGAGGAAGCGGCAAGGCGTCTAGGCATCACAACCGCGAAGGCGCGCAAGGTGCGTAGCTCTGAACGCGTCACCATGCGGGACGCCGATGCCATCGAACGCATGCTCAATTTGATGGGAGCGCACAAGTCGGCCCGGGAATGGACAGGAAAACGCTCCGACAGCGAGCCACGCGTCAAGACCAACCGTCTTGCGAACTTCGACGATGCGAATATGCGCCGGAGCGCCAAGGCGGCAGCCGAGGCCATTGCGAAGGTCCACCGCGCCTTCGAAGTGCTTGGAGACGATGTTCCCGACAATCTCCGGGCAGCGGGGCAGCTGCGTCTCGATCATCCGGAGGCGAGTCTCGAGGAGCTGGGGCGGCGCGCCAACCCACCGATCACAAAGGACGCGATCGCCGGTCGGATTAGAAGGCTGCTTCAACTCGCAGACAAAATGGCGAAAAGCCAAGGCAGGGACTGAACGTCGGAACCGGTTTCCCGGACCCCAGATGTTCACTGATTCCTGTATCGTTACTAGTGGTGTGTTTTACGCCATACTCTTCCCGCGGCCGGATCACCACGACGGACCGTGGTTAGGAAAGGATAGTCATGAAGACACTCAAGGATCTTGGAGATCTCAAGGGGAAGCGCGTCCTTGTCCGCGCTGATTTCAACGTTCCGCTTGATGGCGAGACCATCACGGACGATGGCCGCATAAAGGCCGCTCTGCCCACCATCAAGGCCCTGCGCGCCGATGGCGCCAAGGTGATTCTTATGGCCCATCTGGGCCGCCCCAAGGGCAAGGTCGTTCCCGAGCTCTCCCTCGCGCCCGTGGCCACGCGGCTCGGCGAGCTTCTGGGAGTGACGGTTCCCCTCGCAGCCGACACCTACGGCGAAGACGCGCAGGCGAAGGTCGCGAACATGGCCGATGGAGACGTCGTTCTTCTGCAGAATGTGCGCTTCAACCCGGAGGAGACAAGCAAGGATCCGCAGGAGCGCGCCGCGTACGCGAAGAAGATTGCGGCTTTGGGTGATGTCTTCGTGTCGGACGGCTTCGGCGTGGTTCACCGCGCGCAGGGCTCCAACTACGATGTCGCTGCGGACCTTCCTTCAGCCGCCGGTCTTCTCGTGGAGAAGGAGGTCAAGGCGCTCTCTCACGCGACCGTGGATCCCGATCGCCCACTCACCGTCGTCCTCGGAGGATCGAAGGTGTCGGACAAGCTCGGAGTGATCGAGAACCTGCTGGGCAAAGCGAACCGTCTGGTGATAGGCGGCGGCATGGTCTTCACCTTCCTGAAAGCCAAGGGATACGGGGTTGGCACGTCCCTGCTGGAGGAGGATCAGCTGGAGAAGGTCAAGGGCTACATCGAGACGGCCAAGGAGAAGGGCGTCGAGCTCATCCTGCCGACGGACATCGTTGTCAACGCCGGCTTCCCGGCGGGCGACACCCCCATCGACCCCCAGGTTGTCCCCGCGGACGCCATTCCCGCCGACAGGATGGGTCTTGACATCGGGCCCAAATCTGCCGCCGCCTTCCACGATGCGATAGTGGACTCGAAGACGGTTGTCTGGAACGGTCCCATGGGCGTGTTCGAAGTGCCGCAGTTCGCCGATGGTACGCGTGCCGTGGCCCAGGCGCTCGTTGACGCCACCGCCAAGGGTGCCTTCACCATCGTCGGCGGTGGTGACTCCGCCTCGGCCGTCCGCAATCTCGGATTCCCAGAGGATGGCTTCTCGCACATCTCCACAGGTGGCGGAGCGTCCTTGGAGTTCCTTGAGGGCAAGGCCCTTCCCGGGCTTGAGGTCCTGAACTGATTCCCACAAAGAGCCAAACACGCGAGGACACGGGATTCCGGCTATTTGCCGTGGATTGCGTGTCCTCCCATTCCATCACCGCTGTGGACACCGACGCTATCGCCGGAACCGCCCATCAGCACCGTGGCGGGGATTGCGGATCGACGGATGAAGGATGACGATGGGGGGAACGATGCCGCCGGAACGTCTGCCTTTGGTAGCCGGCAACTGGAAGATGAACTTCGACCATCTGGAGGCCACCTATTTCATCCAGAAGCTCGCCTGGACACTGCGCGACTCGCATTTTGACAGTCATCGCTGCGAGATCTCAATCATGCCTTCGTTCACATCCCTGCGCAGCGTGCAGGTTCTCGTCGAGGCCGACCATCTTCCGCTGAGCTACGGGGCGCAATCCGTGTCGGTAACGACACAGGGCGCATTCACGGGCGACGTGTCCGCCGACATGCTGGCCCGCCTCGGCTGCGAGTATGTGATCGTCGGACACTCCGAACGCAGGAAATACCATCCCGAGGACGACGCGAATATCGTCGATCAGGTCCGGGCCGTTCTGGCCGCGGGCATGCACCCCATACTGTGCGTGGGCGAAAGCTTCGAGGAGCGTCGGCAGGGGATAGCACTCGACTTCGCCGTCGGACAGGTCACCGACGTGACGCGCGACCTGTCCGACGAACAGACCTCCAATATCCTCATCGCCTATGAACCCGTCTGGGCCATCGGCACCGGCATGGTCGCAACTCCGGAATCCGCGCAGGAGGCGGCAGGAGCCATGCGCGAGAACATCCGGTCGGCCTTTGATGATTCTGTGTCCGCCGCGGTTCGAATTCTGTATGGTGGTTCCGTCACGTCGAGAAACGCCGCCCAGCTCATCGAACAGCCCGACATCGACGGCTTTCTTGTCGGGGGAGCGTCTCTGGACGTCGACGAGTTCGCATCAATCGCGCGTATAACGGAGAAATTCGTTCGTCGTTTGGGTCGCCACTGAGATTTGTACCGTATCGTGCGCTATTCTTATCACATACATCTAGTTGGAGGTTATCCGTGTCCCCTATCGAAGTCGTCAAGCTTGTTCTGCAGATTATCCTTGTTCTGGCCAGCATCCTGCTCACGCTTTTGATTCTTATGCACCGGGGGAAGGGCGGCGGCCTGTCCGATATGTTCGGTGGCGGTTTGACCCAGAACGCGGGAACGTCAGGCGTCGCGGAGAAGAATCTGAACCGTTGGACGGTGATCATCGCCCTCATCTGGGTGTCGATTATCATCGCGCTGGGCCTTATGACCAAATTCAATCTGATCTGATCACTCTGTAGACGTGCCACACGTGTCAGCCTCCGGAGGCGTGTACGCTCCCGGAACGTCCATGGCGTGCCGTCAGGATCCGCCACTTATGGTGGTCGCCGATCTTGACGGCACGCTTCTTCATGATGCTCCCACTTTTGAGGAACGTTTCATCACGCAGGAGTCCATCGACGCCGTGCGCCGCATGAGGGATCGGGGAGTGTTGTTCGCAGTGTCCACCGCCCGTCCCGTCAGCACGGGGTATTCCTTGATGGAGGCACTTCGTCCTGATGCCTGCGTGTATCTCAATGGCGCCCTGATCGACCTCAATCCGTCCTTGTCGGACAGCGCCATGCTGATCTCGGGTCTATCACCTCAGGATGGGCACATCATCACCGTTGGTTTCCCCTCCTCGCGTGGATGCGAAGTATGTCGCATGCTTCTCCATGAGATTCCCGGACTTCGCATTGGTCTGGTGATGAATGATGTGCGCTACACGAACTTTGACGTCTCGGTGTATTGGAAGACACAGGTCTTTCGTTACACGGATTTCACCGATGTTCCTGAAGGCATGGCCGACAAAATCATCATCTTCCCACTGCCTGAGCATGCCTCCAGACTTCGCAGGCTGATACCAGACGACTTCTCAATAGGCATCTCCGAAGGAACCATGTGGATGCTGATGGAGCCGCGCGCGAACAAGGCCGACTCCCTTCACACGTTGTGCCGGCATTTTTCTGTCGGCATCGACAGAACCGCCACATTCGGCGACGATCTGATAGATATCGCCATGCTTCGTGCTTCGGGATGGGGCGTGGCCGTGGCCAATGCCGCACCGCAGGTGCTGACCGTGGCCGATGAGGTGTGTCCATCCAACAACGACGATGGTGTCGCATGGTGGATGAACACCTTCATTCCATAGCCGCCTCCGCGGACCCAGTAAATGTGGATCTGAGAGCGTGGACTTGGCGGAAAGACCCGCGCACGACATAGGCGATGCGCATAAACGATGTGGGGATGGCCGCTGACCGCTTTACGCGGTGTGGCCACCCCCACAATCCGTAAGGATATTCACGAAACTCTTGTATCGCTTCGGTATCGCTTCTATAGACTCTCGGCAACCCTTACGAAAATTCGACAAGGGAACGGTTTATGGCACATCGCATCAGTTGCCATAAACCGTTCCCTCAGCAAATCAGCCGTTCACACGGTCGATTCCGGCCTGAGTATCGGAAAGCACCGAATCCCAGGACTTGATGAACGCTGCGACGCCATCGGCTTCAAGCTTGTCGGTGACATCCTTGATGCTGATTCCCAGCTCGGTGAGCTTGTCCATGACGGCTTTGCTCTCCTCGTAGGTTCCCTTGATGGACGGAGCACCGTCACCGTGATCGGCCAGAGCGTTCAGCGTCTTCTCGGGCATCGTGTTCACGACGAAGGGCGCGACGAGTTCGTCCACATACTTGCAGTCGGAGTAGGCGGCGTTCTTGGTGCCGGTGGAGGCCCACAGCGGACGCTGCTTCTTGGCGCCCTTGGCCTCGAGCGCGGCCCAGCGCGGATCGGATGCGAACTTCTTCTCGAAGAGCTCATACGCCAGACGCGCATTAGCGACGGCGGCCTTGCCTTCGAGGGCCTTGGCCTCGTCGGAGCCGTTCGCCTCGAGAAGCTTGTCGACGGCGGTGTCCACACGGGACACGAAGAAGGACGCGACGGATCCAATGTGCTTGAGATCGTGGCCATTGACGTCGGCCTGGGCGATTCCCTCGATGAAGGCATCCATGACCTGCTCATAGCGCTCAAGGGAGAAAATCAGGGTGACGTTCACCGAAATGCCCTTAGACAGGGTAGCGGTAATCGCGGGCAGACCCTCAAGAGTCGCCGGAATCTTAATCATGGCGTTGGGACGATCGACCTTTTCCCACAGCTCCACAGCCTGCTTCTTGGTGCCCTCGGTATCGTGGGCGAGACGGGGATCGACCTCGATAGACACGCGACCGTCCACGAAGTCGCTTTTCTCGGCGACCTCGCGGAAGATGTCGGTGGCGTTGCGAACATCGGTTGTGGTGAGCTCGCGGACGGCGGTCTCGACATCGACCTTGCCGAGCTCCTTGAGCTGCGCGTCGTAGGGTCCAACCTGGCTGAGCGCCTTCTGGAAGATCGAGGGGTTGGTGGTGACACCAACGACGTTCTTGTTGGCGATGAGATCCTGAAGCGAGCCGGACTCGATGCGCGTGCGGGACAGATCGTCAAGCCAGATGGAGACTCCGGAATCGCTCGTGCGCTGCGTTGCTGCTGTCATTGTTGCTGTTTCTCCTTATAGATCCATGGATATGGAACACTTCATGATGCCGGGCGCGCGCCATGGTTCCGGCCGCGCCCGGCGATGAAAGACTCAGTTCGCCTTGACGTCCTCGATGGAGGCCTTGGCCGCCTCGACGACATGCTCGGCTGTGATGCCCAGATCAATCATGTTCTGCGCGCCATCCCCCTGAAGTCCGTACTGCTCGATGGACACGGCCTTGCCGTAATCTCCAAGGTACTTGTACCACGGCATCGCCAGACCGGCCTCGACCGAGACACGCGCCTTGACCGAACGTGGAAGAATCTCGTCCTTGTACTCGGCGTCCTGCTCCTCAAACCACTCCATCGACGGCATGGAGACCACACGGGCCTTCACTCCGTCAGCGGACAGGGTCTTCGCGGCCTCGACAGCCCACTGAACCTCGGAGCCGGTGGCCATGAGGATGACATCCGGGGTTCCCTCGGTGTCGACAAGCACATAGGCACCCTTGCGAACACCCTCACGCGCCTTCTGTGCGGTCTCGGCGAGAGTGGGCACACCCTGACGAGTGAGGATCATGGCCGTGGGAAGCGTGTTCTTCTTCTCGAAGAA